>JAAZXD010000034.1 GCA_014240355.1 Roseibacillus sp.
GCGCAGCAGGGGACGGTTGTCAAATGGGCCCATCGTGCACGGAGACCTTGTCTTTGAAGACACCTATGGTGATGCCGGCCTTGAGAAGACGATGGATCAGGAACTCACGGGACGTCCCGGTGAGCGCAAGGTGATCTTCGATTCCGGAGGCAGGAAACTGCGTGATGAGCTGACGCGGCGGCCGCGTATCGGTCATACGGTGGTGACGACCTTCAATCTGGACTGGCAACGGCATGCAGAGAAGGTTCTTGAGGATCATTGCAAGCGGGGTGCACTCGTAGTCATCGACATCCCCACCGGAGAGGTGCTGGTGCTGGCGTCGAGGCCAAGTTACGACATCAACATCTGGATTCCCAGGATCAGCAGCGAGGAGCTCAAAACTCTCACCGACGATGAGGGTCGTCCGATGTTTGGAAGAGCGTTTCAGGGGCTCTATCCGCCCGCTTCCAGTTTCAAGCCGGTGGTAGCCCTGACCGCGCTCACCGGAAAGGTGGTGGAGGAATGGACTGAGATCGATTGTCCGGATTACATTGAAGTCGGCAGGAGGTCGCCTGCCAAGATGTGGAACTGGACCCGTGAACCGGAGGGGTTGATGAATGTGACTCGAGCGATCGCCCGCTCCAACAACTGCTGGTTTTACCAGGTGGGGATCGAGACGGGACCGAGTGCCTTCCTGTCGACTGCCCGCAGACTGGGCTACGGGTCTCGTTCGGGTCTTCCGCTGTTTGGAGAGGCGTCGGGCCGGGTGCCTACCAACGAGTATGTCCTGAAGCGATTTGGAAGACCCTTCACCGATGGAGATGCTGCGAACTACTCGATCGGACAGGCATGGGAGGCCACTCCGCTCCAGGTGGCTCAGTCCATGACGGGTATTGCGAATGGTTCGGTCCTTCCCAAGTTGCAGATGATCCGACAGGTGCAGGATCCTGCCGGAGGAGTGCTACAGGCATCTGAACCCCAATCGCGGAATCCGCTTCATTTGGATCCTGATGCCGTGCAGGTGGTGCATCAGGGCATGTATGACGTGACACATGCCGGGTGGGGCACGGGTCGGAGGGGTTCATTGAGCTTCGTCGAGGTGTGTGCCAAGACGGGCACTGGTCAGTGGAGACTGGCCAACAATCAGGAGATTGCCTGGCATGCCGGATTCTTCCCGGCCGAAAACCCGCGACTGGCATTTGCAGTGCTCTACGAAGGTGATCCGGGCGAGAAGGTTTCCGGGGGTCGCAAGGCGGCCCCCATGGTCCCGGAGTTTTTCGAAAAGTTCAAAGGTGAGATCCAGGACATGATCAGGCCGCCATCCAAGGCGCTTATCGTGGTGGAGGAATCGGAGGGAGGAGATCCTGCTATTCCGGTTGTCCTGCCTGTGGACGAGGATGGCAATGTCATCATCCCGAGCGGCAAGATTTTCCGGGCTATCCCGGTGGAGACGCACGAGGAGGACGGCGAACCGATTGATCCGGTTGGGGAAGCCCTGCCCGCCATCCCGGTCGATGATGCGCCGGTGGCGATCCCGGTCGATGATGCGCCGGTGGCGATCCCGGTCGAGGAGGACGAGTAGGTCCATCCAATTGACGCTGGACCTTTTCTCCGCGACGGGTCAGACAGATGCAGTTTTTAGAGTTTAATGGATATTCAAATAGCAACCCTCTGCGATTTCGCCGCCGACTATGGAAACGGCAAGCTGGTCATCAATGGAACGTTCGATGCGCTCCGGGCTCCCCAGCTTCCTGTCGTTCATCCCCACTGTTCACTGGCCATGCGGATTTGTGTTCTTCCCGAGGATTCGGGTGATCACAAGATGACGATCAACATCATCGACGAGGACGGGAAATCGATTGATCCATCCAAGATGCCCATCCGGGCCGAGATGCCGATTCAGGTGCCCGATGAGGTCCCCTTCCTGACCCGTAACCTCGTGCTCAACTTTCAGGGGCTCAAGTTTCCCGGTGAGGGAATCTATCATGTCGATGTTACAATCGATGGCGAACTGGTGGTGCGGCTTCCGCTGCGTATTGCGCAAACGCGGGACAAGCCGCAGTCCGCTCAGCCGCCGATGGAGTAGAACCTGTTCAGGACAGGGATCTCATGGCCGCCCGCCTGCTTTATGACTGTTCGCTTATCACAGGCGCCTCCGGGGGCCTGGGTGAGGAGTTTTCGGATCAACTCGCGCCGCACTGTCGCCGCATGGTGCTGGTTGCCCGCCGGGAGGAAGTTCTGAGGCAACTTGAGGTCAGACTGCGAACCGACCATCCGGGGTTGGAGGTGGTCTCCTTTCCGGTGGATCTCGCGTGCCCAGCTGAACGTCGGAAATTAATTGACCAGGTGACGGGCACGGAGTGGGCTCCGAACCTCCTGGTCAACAACGCAGGGATGGGGGATTATGGTGAGTTTGCGACTGCCCACTGGGAAAAGGTGCAGCACATGCTCGACTTGAACATGGCGGCCGCAACTCATCTTACGCACGGGTTTCTTCCCGATATGCTGCGCTCGGGGCAGGGGGCGGTTCTGAATGTGAGCTCGTTGGCTTCACTGCTTCCTATTCCTGATTTTGCAGTTTACGCGGCCAGCAAGGCCTACCTCACCAGCTTCTCGGAAGCCCTGCGCCTGGAGCTTCGCGAGCACCAGATCCCCGTCCTGGCGGTTTGCCCAGGGCCGGTCCATACGAATTTTGGAGAAGTCGCCGGGCGACAGGGTGCGCCTCTGGAGAGCTCCTCCCGCGAGTGGTTTTTCGTTTCCAGGCACGAGGTTGTCCTGGATGCCCTGATGGCGTTGCAACTTGATCGGGCCCGCTCCTACCCTGGATTGAAGGTGGCTCTCCTCGCCGCGGGGCTCTCCATCCTTCCCATGGCAGCCATCCGATACCTGATGAGTTTTCGGCCCCGCAGCGTGTCCGAAGACGATTCGTAGGTTCTCTTTGTCATGTCCGGTAACCGCAAAAAATCCAAGAGCCAGCGTTCCGCCTGGGGAGTTCCGACCCTTGGTCTTGGGCTGGCACTCGTGGCCGTCCTCGGTCTGGTCTCCCTGCTCACGCCAGTGGGGGGAAAGGTCAAGCGGGGGCTCAAGGAGGTGTTTGGTTCGGAGGTAATCATAGTGGAGAAGGAACGGGTTGATCCGGACAGGGCGCCGCCCGTATCTCTCGAGCCACCAACCCCCCTGGAGAGCGATCCAGACCCTTCGTTTCCGCCGGGCGTGTTGACCCCGCCCGATGGAGTCGATATCAGGCAGCTTTCGAAAGGAATAGATCTCAAGGTTACCTTTGATTCGAGTAGCGGTGAACTGGCCTCCATGGAAAGGGGGAACAGGGAAGCCTACCTGGCCGAATATGCCCTGAAAGTTCGCATGCCCAGAGCTGCCAGATCTTCGGAGGAATTGACTCAGACCAGTCCGCACCTCCTGAAAATTCTGCCTGGACTGGAGACCCTGTTGCCCGGGGCCGAGGTGTCGGCATGGTATCGCCAGCTTTATGCTAACAAGGCCGCCCGCTTGAAGGGCAATGTGGGACGTCTGGATGAAGTGCTTAGCAGACACAATTTCTACGACTGTGAAACCATCCTGAATCTGCGTTCGGAGGAGAGCGGTCAGCGTCTTTTTCTCATGCAGTCCGAGATGGACGTTGTCTCTGACGGATCGGATGGAGACAGGCTTTCCCGGATGCCGGACGAGATCGTGAACTCGACCAATTACCAGCCGTTTACGAGTTACCGGTGGAAGAAGACCGGCTCAACACCCAATCCCATGGTTGCGGGTTGGGAACGACGTATCGGGAATGCGAGGCGCGAGATCGGGGAGGGAGGTGCGGGGCAGGAACGCAAGGCATGGCTGCTCAACAGGATAAAGATGCTGGAAACCGGTATTGCCGATATGAAGATCGCGAGCTTCCTCATCGCGGAGTATGATCCCTTCATTGTCATTCCCGTCAACGTCCTCGCCGACCGGCGTGATCCCTATGCCCCGAATGTAGGTGACTTTGCGATCGTGGTTCATGGAGGCGTGCCGTATCCCGCTATCGTGGGCGATGCCGGACCGAGTTTCAAGGTGGGGGAGGCGTCTCTGCGGATGGCTCGTGAAATCAACGCCAAGGCCAATCCCTATAGCCGTCCGGTCTCGGATCTTACCGTGACTTATCTTGTTTTTCCGCGCAGTGCGGATGATCCAAAATCTGCCCCGGACCATGCGCATTGGCGCAGGCGTTGTGGAGAGCTTGTGGACAAGGTTGGGGGTTTGGGTGAAGGAGTGGAATTACACGAGTGGAAGGACTTGTTGTCCGCCGAATAATGGAGCATCCTGAGAGGGAGCCAAGATGGAGTCCGAGGTCATCGATGGTGAGAGAGACATTCACTTCGTCCCTTAGTGTGTTTCGATGACAGAGTGAAGAGTAAGGGAAGGGCAATGAAGGGGAACCTGATGGGAAGACACCTGGAACGGGCGGGAAATGAAGATTGGGATGATGTCGCGCTGGCCCGAGAGGCGGTTAGCCTGGCGGAGGAGATTCTGGTGGCAGCCAGGAAGGGGCAGCGTCTGGGGGAGCGCTATGAGGCGTGGAAGATGGATCGCATGCTCGAAGATCCTGCCGGGAAGGCGTTCACCCTGGAGATGGCGGATCAGGTCTTTCGTCCCCGGACCGCCTGGCGGGCGGCCTCCCAGTTCCGCTACCTGCTGGAGAGTAGAGGCGCCCCTGAATATCTTCCCCTGCATGAGCGCATCGCACTGGTGGTCGCAGCAATTGGTTCCTGTCTGGCGCCGGAAGCCGTGATCGCGGCCGTGACGGCCAAGATGAGGCGCGAAAGCAGGCAGGTGGTGCTTCCCGCAGAGCCGGGGTTTCTGAGTCGGCATATTGCGAAGCGACGCCGGATGGGCGCACGACTGAACCTCAATCTCCTTGGGGAAGCCATCCTGGGGGAAGAGGAGGCGGGGCGCCGTCTGGAGGAGAATATCCGTCGGTTGGAAAGTCCGGATTGCGACTATATCTCAGTGAAGATCAGTTCGGTCTTCAGCCAGGTGAACGTCCTGGCTTACGAGGATACCCTCGAGCGGGTGAAGGGGCCCCTGCGGGATCTTTACCGCGCGGCGCAGGACAACGCAGTTGAGGGCAAACCGAAGTTCGTGAATCTCGATATGGAGGAGTATCGTGATCTGCATCTCACCTGCGATGTCTTCCAGGCGGTGTTGGACGAAGAGGAGTTTCGCGATCTTGAGGCGGGGATCGTGTTACAGGCCTATCTGCCCGACTCCTTCGGGTTGCAGCAGAAGCTGACCAGCTGGGCCTGCGAACGCCAGGCCCGGGGAAGAGCGGGAATCAAACTGCGCATTGTGAAGGGGGCTAATCTGGCCATGGAAAAGGTGGAGGCAGCCGTGCACGGCTGGGAACAGGCCCCATACGAGTTCAAAGGTGAAGTGGATGCCAATTTCAAGCGTATGCTCCACTATGCCTGCGAGAAACACCACGCGAAGGCAGTTCGGGTCGGGGTGGGGAGTCATAACATCTTCGATGTGTCCTATGCCCTGCTTCTGAGGGAGAGAGAGGGTGTCCGGGAGCAGGTTGAGATCGAGATGCTGGAAGGGATGGCGAATCACCAGGCCCGGGCGGTGGAGAAAGTGGGGGGCAGCCTGCTTTTTTATGCCCCGGTGGTTGACCGGGAGAACTTCCACTCCGCCATCGCCTATCTGGTGCGGCGGCTCGATGAGAACACGGCCCCGGAGAATTTCCTGCGCGATCTCTTCGGAATGCGCCCGGGGGGGCGGAAGTGGAATGAACAAAAAGAGCGGTTCCTGCTGGCTGCCTCCGCCAAGGATGAAGTGAGCGCGATGCCTGCACGGCAACAGGATCGGCGGATTGAGAGCGGGGAGCTGCCTGGTACGGTTTTCGAGAATGAAGCGGATACTGACTGGACACTGACGGGTAACCGGGAGTGGGTGCACAATATCCGCGAGCATGTGGAGATTCCCGGGACAATCGGGATCCAGGTGGGAGGACGAATCAGGAAACCGGTGCAGACCGGGGAGTCTTTTGACCCGTCTGTCCCGGGCGAATGTCTCTACCGCTACGGGTTGGCTGGAGAAGAAGAGGTCGAGGAGGCCCTCAGGGTTGCGGTAGACGCAGTGGAAGTCTGGGCGGAGTCGACCGGGCTCACTCCCGGGGAGCAACTCGTCAGGGTTTCCACTGAACTGGCGCGGACACGAGGCGTGCTGATTGCCACCATGGAGCGTGATGCGGGAAAAGCGGTCCCGGAGGCGGACTCGGAAGTGAATGAAGCGATCGATTTTGCAAATTACTATGGGCATTGCCTGTCGCGTCCGGGGCTGGGGGACGGGGTAAAGCGAACGCCGCTGGGAGTGGTGGTGGTTGCCCCGCCATGGAATTTTCCTCTCGCGATTGCCTGTGGGGGAGTGCTTGCAGCTCTGGTTGCCGGGAATGCGGTGATCCTTAAGCCGCCGCCGGAAACGGTCCTGACTGCGTGGCGACTGGCAGAGGTGCTCTGGAGCGCGGGTATCCCGAAGAAGGCCTTGCAGTTCCTTCCGGTGGCCGAGGATGGGGTGGGGCGGAAGTTGCTTACGGATGAACGGGTCAAAGGGGTCATTCTCACTGGTGCCTACGAGACGGCACGCCTCTTTAGAGGATGGAAACCCTCCATGCGGCTCTTTGCGGAAACGAGTGGCAAGAATACCATGCTGATCACTGCGGCGGCGGATCCCGATCAGGCGATCAAGGATCTAGTAAAGAGTGCGTTCGGACACGCGGGACAGAAGTGCTCGGCGGCTTCCCTGGCTATTGTTGAGGCCGAGCTCTATGACGATGATTCCTTCCTGCGTCAGTTGCGTGATGCGGCAGCCAGTCTGCGGGTGGGAGCACCGTATGAACTGGCCAGCGTGGTCACCCCGGTCATTCGGCCTCCCGGGATTGAGCTGGCCCGCGGATTGAAGGAACTGGAAGAGGGGCAGGAGTGGTTGCTTGAACCGAGGATGGTGAATGGTAATCCCTGCCTGTGGACGCCGGGTATCAGAATGGGGGTGCACTCCTCCAGTTGGTACCGGCACACCGAGTGTTTCGGGCCGGTCCTGGGATTGATGCGGGCATGCGATTTCGAAGACGGGCTCCGGTTGCAGAATGATTCCCGCTTCGGACTGACGGGAGGGCTCCAGAGTCTGGACCTGCGGGAGATTCGCCAGTGGCGGGAAGGTGTGGAGGTGGGCAACGCCTATATCAATCGAGCGATTACGGGGGCGATCGTTCAGCGGCAGCCATTTGGGGGATGGAAACGGTCGGCAATCGGGCCGGGGGCGAAGGCAGGAGGACCTAATTACGTTCTGCAACTGGCGAGGTGGAGCGAGGTGTCTCTTCCCCGGGCCGGTAAGGAGGGGGCGCATTCGGATCTGGCAGAGGCGTTCTGCAGGATCCTGGCCCCTGCGACGGAGCGGATTCGAGCGGCGATAGCGAGCTATGCAAGGTGGTGGAGCGAGGAATTTTCGGTGGCACACGATCCTTCCGAAGTCCTGGGCGAGTCCAACATCTTCCGTTATCGCAGGGGGGGGCGGATCCTTGTGCGCTCCGAGGGAATGACCCTTGAAGAGGTGGCCCTCGTGCTCCTGGCGGCGCGAACCTGCGGGGTGGAGGTGATTCTCAGTGCGGGAGTGCGGCAGGGTGCATGCACTCCGCTGGCCGTTGCTGCCAAGGTGGACTGGAGGTTGGAGACCGAAGCGGGTCTGTGCGGGTGGATCCGCTCGGAGGGGGAAGGTGTTGAACGGATTCGGGCCTTGAATCCATCCGAGGATCTGCGGCGGACAGCCTGCGAGGCGGAGGTGGAGGTCATTGACTGGCCTATTCTCGCAAATGGCAGAATTGAACTCTTACACTACCTTCGCGAGCAGGCAGTGAGTGAAACAAGGCACCGTTATGGCAATATCATGGCGCGCTCATGAGCGCTATTCCCTTCCCGCCCTGTTGCTTTTCTTGAAGCGCCTTATCAGCGGGATGGTGCAGAGAGTGCACCAGATCAGGATTCCCAGGATGGTGAGAATGCGCCGGATTCCGTCTTTGCCTGTTACTGGACCGGAGGTCCGTGCCGCCGATCCGGAAGTTTTGGTCCCGGTCTTTGGCAGGAGCGGTGGGGAAATAAGGTCAGTTACCTTGAGGGGTGGTTGCCCGATCTCGGCGCGATGCTCCTCGACCATCCCGGGCGTGACGGCAGAGGCCCTGTTTCCCCAGCTATTGCGGATGTAGGTGAGGACGGCGGCGATCTGATCGTTGGTCTGGGGGAGGGGGATCATGCCCGCAGGATTGATATCAACTCCAAGGGTGTAGTGCTGATGATTGACGGTGATGTTGTCCCTGAGGCCACGGATCTGGATCCGGATCAGGTTTTCCGCCGGACCCACTACCCATTCAGAGGGAGCGAGGGGTGGTCCTCCCAGACCCGGCACGCCCTGACCACGGTCTCCGTGACAGGCAAGGCAGGTGAGGTAAGTCTCCTTTCCGAGTTTCATCTGCCGGGAATCAATGGTGTCCCCGATGGGCGTCGGGGATTTCCCGTCCGGTTGCCGGTCAGGCGTTGTATCGGCCTTGGGACTGGGTTTCGGTGCCGACCCGGATGTCTTGTCTGCTCCGTTCGGTGACGGAGTTTCGGCTGCGGCGGGATGCGGTGTGGCCTCCCTGTTTCCCGAGGTGTCGACTTGCAGGGAGTCCGGGTCGAGATCTGTTGCGCGGCGACTGGATGATGCAGGCGGACTATTACGGGTAAGACTGCCAAGCCAGGAGACGAGGTCGCGAATTTCGCGGCTGGTGAGAACGGCGTCCATGGGAGGCGCCATGGCGGAGAAGGGTTTGCTCCGTTTCCGGATATCGCTCTTTTTGATCCGCCAGAGGTCCATGCCCTCAAGGAGTTCGATGGTGTCGGCACTTTCGCTGCTGAGAATGCCCGATTTGCTTGCCCCGTTCGTGAAGGTCAGGGAGACAACTCCGAAACCTGGTGTCACCACCGCGTTGGGAAGAATGAGGGATTCGAGGAAGTATCTGGCATCCTGCCGCTTGCCGATGCCCGCCAGATTGGGCCCTGCCTCATCGCCTTCCGAGAGTCCGCTGTCCACGCGGTGACAGCGCAGGCACTGCCCGGCTGGATGGCTACGGAAGACGGCTTCCCCGTTCACGGGGTCTCCGCCCTGCAAGCAGATCTGGAAGCGAGCAAGAGGATCATCCTCCGGGAGGGAGTTGGCGTAGTTCCTGAGGGCGACCGCTACAATCGGGTCGCCCATGCGCTTTTCTGCAGCTTCCACCACTTCCAGTGCCAGGTTCGGGTTGAGCTTGCCTGTTTCGATATCGTCGAGCCCGCGAGCAATTCTGACAGCGGTGATCTCGCCGGGAAGGTCCACCAGAATCCGCCAGGCGGCTTGAGCCTGCATCACATTATCTGAATCCAGGGCTTTGGTGACCGCCGGGATCGCTGATTGCGGAAACCTGCTGGCAAGGAGTTGCAGGGCGTGGTTTGCGTAGGTTATGTCATCATCCCTGGTGGCCGCGTCCAGCAGGCCTTGCAGGGAAGCGGAATTCACGCCAACGAGGAGATCCAGGACCACCATTCTAACTCCGCTTTCCAGTTCCCTGTCCTCGAGAAGACCGGTCAAGCCGGCTTCATCGAGTCCCTTCACGGAAAGACCATACTGGCCTGCGAGGCCGATAGCGGCGGCAAGGACCTCCCCCTTGAGGCTCAAGAGGGAGCCGATCTCCTGTTCCAGGGTTTCCTTGATTTCGGACCGGTTGCGGGGATTGAGCGGTGCGTAGCGACCAAGTGACTGGTCGACGTCCGGAGGGTTGGTCCAGACCGAGACAAGGCGCAACGCTTCAAGGCGTTCGTTCTTGTCCAGTGCAGCATTGGTCGCCACCCGGAGAAGGCGGGTGGCATTCCCTGCCCCCCCGACGCGAAAGGCACTGTGCAGGAGTCGGCGAAGCATCATGCGACTGAGTGGGCGCCCCCCCTGGCCGGGAGCATATTCATCGAGAAGAGCGGCCACCGCAGGACGGGCCATTTCGATGGGGACATCGTGTACCGCGCGGATGGCCTCATCGGAAATGAGGGAATCTTCCTTGTCGAAAAAGAAGCGGATCAGATTGGGAGAGCGGAGGCGACGGAGAGCCACCACGGCAGCGAGGCGAATTGACTTGTTAGGATGGGCGTCCAGCGCGGCGATTTGTGCCTCGGTTCCGGATCCGAGGAGAGACATCACTCCGGCGTGACGCAGATATGGATCATGATCGGCGTTCTCAGCGAGGAGGACCAGGGTGGGGTTGAAGGCTTCAGTTGCGCGGTGTCGGGCGAGAGAGGTTGCGGCAAAGGCCCGGACACGGGGAGAGGGATCCTGCAGGGAATTGATCAGACGGCCATGATCCTGAAGGGGGGCTTCACCCAGGGCGCGGGCGGCCTGAGCGCGTAGTTCGTTGTCGGGGTGGCCGAGAAGTTCCAGGAGTTGGTCGGTGGAGGCATTCGACTGGAACCGGCGGGACCTGATCCAGAGGCCCCAGATGCCGTGCAGGGCCAGGGAGCGGCTTTCTTCCTGTCTGGTGGCATTGATGAAGTACGGCACCGCCTCGGGGCGATCGGCGAGGGCCAGTTGTGCGCGAAGGCGAACCCGGAAATCCTCGTGCCCCATGAGTTCGAAAAGTTGAAGGGGCGGGAGACGGTTGAAGTCCTTTTCGGCGAAAAGTTCAGTGACTTCCTTCGTCTTTGCCGAGGTCAGTGATTCTTCGGAGGAAAGCGTGTAGATGCGACCGGCGGAGTGGGATTGCCATCCTTTCACGAAGTCAGCGATATAGAGACGGCCGTCGTAGCCGAATTCGACATCGGTGACGGCGGCACCCCAGTTGAACTTACGGGCATTGACCATCTCCAGTCCTGCTCCCCGGGGTTCCAGTTCGAAGGCCCAGATGCCTGAGGCCGCCGGCCCCCCGCGGTAGTCGCAGACCAGAAAGGCATTCTCGCAGTTTGTGGAGAAACCGGTCCCGGGTTGATATGTAAGTCCGGAGGGACCGGAGGTCAGCACGTCGATAGGTGGCAGGAGGAAGGAGGGTTGCCCTTCATGATGCTTGTCCCATTGACGTTCCTGCATCCATTGGTTGATGGGCCGGCGGGGATACCCTACTTCCCGGTGGAACGTGTGGAGGTTCTGGTGGTCAGTGCGCCAGCCGCTATCGGCCCCGTCCACGATGTAGACCACCCGGGCCCTGTCTCCTTGGTCGGAGTTGTTGTCGACACTGATGAGGTTGCCCCACTGATCGAAGGCAATCTCCTTGGGGTTGCGGAGGCCAGCGTGCACAACCTCGAAGTTGGTTCCGTCGGGATCAAAGCGGAAAACCGTGCCCTGGTCGGTATAGGCAAGATTCAGGCCTTCCCGGCTTGTGACATTCATGGCGCGGTCGCCGACCGATCCATAAAGCCGCCCGTCCGGACCCAGGGCGAATCCATTGAGATCGTGACCGGACAGGGAGACACGGAGGCCGAAACCGGAGAAGAGCTTCTTCCGTGTGTCGGCAATGCCGTCGTCATCGGTGTCGCGGAGGGTCCAGATGTGAGGGATGCAGGCGAAGTAGACCTGACCCTCCAGCGAGTAGATGCCAGCTGCCGTGCCGTCGAGCATCCCGTTGAACCCTTCGGCGTAGACGCTGTTCCGATCGGCCTTCCCGTCTCCATCGGTATCGACAAGGAGGCGAATTTTTTCCGACTTTTCCGACATCGCGGCAACCGGATATTCCCCGTCCCACTTCTGATGCATCCTGCGGCGGTCTTCTACGGTGAGGGCAGCGATGTCGTCGGTGTGCCAGTAGCGGTGATTACGGTTGTCGGCGATGCCGTGACGGAAGCGGTGAGTCTCGGTTACGAGGACTCGCCCGGACTCGTCGATACAGAGGGCGGTAGGCGAGTAAACGCCGTGTTCTCTATGAGTGGCGAATATCTCGAGCCTGCTGCCCTCTGGAATAGTGACGCCCGGCAGGGTGTCGGTGCTCACCAGTCCGGGATTGAAGGGGCGGCCGTCCCGGGTGGCGCCGGGAAAGGCTGGACCGGACTTTTCAGCGAAGAGGATGTGGTCGATCAGGATATAGTCACCCTCCCCGGACGCGGCATCGACCAGGCGCAAGCTTCCCTGCCGCCCCTTCAGAGTGCTCACATCCCAAGTGCGGGGTCGCAGGATGCTGTCGCCCTGGCCGGTGGCCTCCCGCATGATCTGGTTATCGATGAGAAGCTGGATGGATGTCAGTCCCTTCTTGCTCCCGCCTCCTATGAGGAAGCTGATGTGGGGGTGTTCGATGGAAAAGGGGGGAGAGGTGAGCGAGCCCATCCCGGCAGCTCCCTCGGCGAAGGAACTGGCGAAGGATTCACCGGCGTAGTCGCGGACCTTGTTCGCCTGAGTCCCATGTCCGCCAGTGGCAGGAGCCTTTCCAAAAGCCTTCCCGGTCTCCTGCCAGGTCCCGAAGCCGTCCCCCTCAAAGGGCTCAAAGACCCTGTCGGCTGCCTGGAGGTGAAGGGCCAGGGTAGATGCGACGAGGGCACAGCGAAGAATCGTCATCGGATTCCTGAGAATAACAGCTCGTTGGCAGGTCGCAAAGTGTGGGAACCGGTTTTATGGAGGGAGGGAGAACTGATCGCCGATTGCAGCGGATGTGGTTCGAGTGTCGCGGGGCTGTCAGATGAGCATCGATTGCAGTTCGTCCTCCGAAATGACGACCACCCCAAGTGAGGTGGCTTTGTCCCGCTTTGATCCTCCACCATCGCCGGCAAGAAGGTAGCTGGTGTTCCTGGAAATGGCGCCGGTGACCTTGCCCCCTTTCTGCTCAATGAGGGTTTTGTAGTCGCTGCGTGCCATAGAGAGGGTGCCGGTGATGACGAAGCTCTTGCCTGCGAGGGGATTGTTGCCGGGGGCAGCTTCCTCGACGGGTCTGGGGGCGAAGTTATCGGAGTGGGGGTTAAGTTCGAGTTGGCGGAAGTGCTCCATAAATCTCTGGCCGTGTTCGGACTTGAAAAAGGAGAGAAGATTGCGGGAGGCCACGGCCCCAATGTCCGGGGAGATCTCGAACTCAGCGATTCCAGCTTGAGACTCCTTGATTTCGGCCTTGAGTTCGTCCTGCCTTTTGCGGCGGGCCTCTTTGTCCTTCTGATCGGCAGGAGGATTGGCCTTGTTTTGCGGTGAGATCTCCTTTCGTTCAGCCTCCAGATCCGCAATGTGGGAAATGGTCCGCAGGAGGAGGCTGGCAGCGACCTCCGGAAGGGTTTCGTGAAGACGGCTCAGTTCTCTGGAGGCGGACTCTCCGATCTGGTGGATGCCGATGGCGAAAATCCATCGGGAAAGCGGTTGGCTGGTGGGGGCAGTTCTGATCGAGTCGATCAGAAGACGCGCTTTTTTCTCTCTAAAGCGCCGGGGTTTGGAGGTCTCGCCGGTCTGCAGCCTGGCGGGATCGAGGAGGAGATTGGCGAGGTTTTTGATCTCGAGGGAGAAGAGATCGAGGGGAGAAACGATCAGGCCGGACTCCACCAGTTTGATGGCCACCGATTACCCCAGACCTTCGAGATCAAGTGTCTTGCGCTGGGCGAAGTGAACAAGGGCGGCAATCGCCTGTTTTGGGCAAAGTGGGTTTTCGCACCACCATGTTACGACCGGTCGTTCTTTGTTTTCGATGTTTTCACGTCGTGTGATGGGGGCGGTGCAGGTCGGGCATTTCCCTCCCAGGTGCTCGTGCATTGAGAAGGGAGTGGCGTTAGTGGGGCGCTTCCCGGTGATCACTTTGAGGACCTCGGGGATGATCTCACCGGATTTGTGCGTCAGCACGGTGTCCCCGATACGAATGTCGCGTTCATGAATGAAGGATTCGTTGTGAAGGGTGGCCCGGGAGACGGTGGTGCCGGAGAGTCCAACCGGCTCCAGTTCGGCAACCGGGGTGAGGATTCCGGTCCGTCCGACCTGTATGGTGATGTCGAGGAGTCGGGTGGGTTTTTGTTCGGGGGGATACTTGAAGGCGACCGCCCACCGGGGGGCGCGCGAGGTGGCCCCGAGGGC
>JAAZXD010000350.1 GCA_014240355.1 Roseibacillus sp.
CTGTGTCTTCCTCTGGCTCCTCCGGTGACCGGCCCGGATTCGTTCCGGCATCTTTCCGATTCCTTCCGCCTTCTCGGGCGACCCCTGAAAAGCCGCCGGATCGCGCCGGGCCCGGCGAGCCTGTCTGCCCAGGGTCTTGCTGATCTTTCGGATCACCACCTCGCTGGCTTTCATCCACTGCCCCTGCAGAAAGTAGGGATGTGCCGCTGACACGGCCTTGAAGGTCGCCTCATCATCGAGAAAGGGTTGGAGGGAGTAACCATAGGTGATCCCTGCCGACTTTTCCCCAACATCAACGCTCAACAAGATTCCCGCATCGTTGGGACGGGAAACATCCACGTCCTCGAACGCACCCCGGTTCAGCAGCCAGAATCCGAACTGCCGCAGGCTCGGCAATTCCCTGAAAGTCCCAAAGTAGATCCCGAAGAAGAGCTGGGGAAAAGTGGATTCAAAGTTACGCAGCATCCTGAGCAAGGCCACCCGCTCTTTCTTCCGCAACACTCCTGCCGCATCGGTCAGGATCCCCAGTCTCACATCATCTTCACCAAAGACCCGGTCCACATCGGCAATGCTGAATCCACAGTGCGGGCACTGCCGTGCCATGCGGTGGATACGCTGCACACATCGGGGGCACTTCATGACTTCCTCTTCCGATCGCGCATCACTTCATCAACCGTCCCTACCACTCTGCCCCCAGTCCATACCGGTCAGCTAGTTTCAATAACTCGTCCCGCATGGGCCACTCGTCAGGCCTCTCGCTGCGCTTGTGACGCTGGCTCGCGCCCTTCAGTCGCATGCAGCCGGTATTATCCCCGGCGGCCCTTACTTCCTCTACCTCCTCCGCACTCAGGACAACCTCCGGAAGAGCTCCAAACTCTTCGATCTTGTCCTCGATGGATCTTCCCTCATCACCTGCTTCCTGAATGAAGGTGGGGACCACGCTCTTCACAGGCTCCTGGGAGAGATTCCACAGACAAGCGAAATGCAAAAGGGAAAGTCCGTGTCGATTGATGATCGGGGCCATCTTCTCAATCCGCTCATGGCCTTCCTCCACCCAGCCTTCCGGTCTGTAGGACCGGTGATCGCCGGGCCTGAAATCATGTCCAGGCTTCACGTCGCCCTGAAACAATCCTCCATAGTCAACCACTCTGGTCAGAATCTCAACCCCGTGTTGCCGGGCTGCTGGTAGCACGAACTGCCCCGGCCATGGCTCCAGCGGATTAATAATGATCATGGCCCATTCGATCAACTCCCCGAAGCGCTCGAAACTGCAGATCAAGTCGAGGACAAAGCCATTGGCCGGACCTGGTGCAACACCCAGGCGCTGCGCCATTCCCTCTTCCTTGAGGGCTGCCATGGCCTTCCACACGTCCTCCTGCGTGTATCCCAACTCATCCGGATTGTGCAGAAGGAGAAGGTCAAAATGGTCGGTCCGATTGTTCATGAGCGACTTCTCACAGGCCATCCGTAGATAGTCGCGATACTCCGCAGGCTTACGCAGGCCGGGATCGGTGAAGCGCGGGTAGCCTCCCGCCCCGGATCGTGACCCTTCATAAAAATCGTGCCCGATAGCTCCCACCAGACAATAGGACTCCCGGGGATAGTCGCTGAGGGCCTCTGCCAGTGCCGCGTCAGCCTGACCATGTCCATACACATCCGCCGTCACGAACGTCCGCACACCGCTCTCATATGCAAGGCGGATACACTCCAGGTAGCGATCTTCCTCCAACGTCTCGCCAAAATGCATGAAGCGTCCTCCGCTCCAGGTCCCGTATGCTGTTCTGGTCAGATTCATCAGTCTTTCCATTCTTAGAGGCAACGCCGGAAACCGTCAACGCTAAGCAAACTCCCCCCTTGAATGACGGTGGAAAATCACCAGGAATGCCACGATCCACCCTTTCTCCAATATTCACAGGGCATGCCCATATTCTGACGCTCTGTTCACAATCTATTCCCAAACCCGTCTCCATCCATCCATCGCCTCGCTTGACTTGCCCGGTGCAGTTTCCATCGTGGCCGGGTGATTCAGCCTTGGGACGAACGCGAGCTCGCGCAGGGCCGCTGGTTTCGCACAAGAATGGGCCCACTCAATCTTGCCCTTCTCCGTCGCCATGACGAGTGGCGCGTAAGCACGTGGGAGCACGGGGATTTCCCGGAGTTGCCAGAGGAGGGCGACAGGCAGGATCTCCCTGCCAGTCTGGAATGGGGGCGCTGGGACTGCGGCGACGACGACTCCCGGGTTCGTCTCCTGCCCTCCTTCCCTGATCTCCCCATTATTGCCAAACCAACCACCTCTCTCTCCATTGCCCCCAGGGGGAACGCCCTCTTCTATGTTGGCATCCCCTCAAGCATCGAGGTTCACGGCGAATGTGGCACCGGCCTGCGCAAGCTCACCAGTATCTCGACGGAAACCCTCAGCAAGACCTGGCACGGCGACCGCTCCGAGGGCGAACCCTGTTACTCGCTGCGCACTCGCGCACGTCGTCACTTTGAGCCCGAAGACTGGCCCAGGCACGATATCATCGTGACAGTGGATCTGTATAACGAAGGCGAGGAACCATTTGAATTTGAACGACTCTTCCTCGACCTGGGACATTTTTCCATCTTCGCCCATGAAGGCCGGCTCTGGTCCAATGCATGCCGCATCCGGATAAGAGAGGACGAGGAGGAAGGCAACGACATCACCTACGAACCCGGGCCCCTTCACCCTGCCGCCGATGCCACTGAAATTACTCATGCACGGGCCGGAAAGATACGCCACTCCTCCCTCCGACGGGCATTCGCCTCTGTTATTGACGTCATCAACTGAGCCTCTGCCGTGACCACCCCGATTCTCGCCGCCCTGCCCGTCTGGCTCGCCAACCTTCTCGAATCAGAAGCCCTCTGGAAGGTCGTAGGGGCTGCCGCCATCCTGCTGGGCGGTGTCATCACCATCACAATCCTCAACAAGGCGGCCCTCCGGATCTTCGGCTCGCGCCTGGGATCTCAGGGCGTGATGGTGCTCAAGAAGCTCATCCGCTATCTTGGCTTTGCTTTCGCATGCATCCTGGCTCTCAACCAGATGGGCCTGGACCTGGGAGCGATTCTCGGAGCCGCCGGGGTCGCCGGCATCGCGATCGGATTTGCGGCTCAGACTTCGCTCTCGAATATCATCAGTGGATTCTTCCTCATTGGTGAACGACCCTTCGAACTTGGTGACATCATCGAGATCGATGGTATCAGCGGCACAGTCGACACCATCGGACTGCTGTCACTCACCCTGCGAACCTTCGACAACCGCTCGGTGCGCATTCCCAACGAAACCCTGGTCAAAACCAACGTCACCAACGTCACCCGGCATCCGATCCGACGGTTCAACCTGGAGGTGGGCGTGGCCTACGACGAGAACATTGGACACGTCCTCAGCGTGCTGCGGGATGTCTCCGAAAAAAACCTCCAATGCCTTGATGAACCAGAGCCCCTCATCATCTTCACCGGCTTTGGCG
>JAAZXD010000351.1:0-3229 GCA_014240355.1 Roseibacillus sp.
GGCTCTCTGCTGAGAAGCTCTTAGCTCGCTCGCTCGCCGGACTTGATTTCGAGACCGGTGCCTTTGCAAAAGGATCGGAAAAGTCCAATGGTCTCGCGCCACCCTCGCCGTCCTCCTCTCTCTCCCCTTTCTCGCGGCCCCGCGTCTCAGTACCAAACCCGCCTTTACCATGGTCCTGTCCTTTCCCTTCGGATTGACCTGTCCCCTGACCTTGACCCTGCTGCACCCAGCCTAGCTTTCCGTTGGCATCTGCCCAAGATTCCTCGTCCGCCAATTGGTAGCGATTCCTTCCTCCGCGCACCTCAGGACCACCCGGCTGCTTGGATTCTCCGTCCGCCTGCGACTTCTGATAGCGATCGGCGAGCTCGTAATCGAAAGTGCTTCCCGAACTCCGGCCTTCGCTCGAACCAATTCCTCCGCCTCCTCCGATTCCTTCCTCAACCGCCACCCCGGTGATTTGGGCAATCTCCCCCTCAGCTTCTTTCTCCAACACTTGGCGAGCCAACCTCTTCTTGCCCTTCAATTCCTCAGTCCCCAACCCAAGCCGGGAATCCCTTCCATTCTTTTCGCCCTTCCTCGGCACCGGCCGCCCGGACGCAAAACCCCGCCAGATACCTTCCACCGATTCTTCGGCCGCGGGTTCCGCAGACGGCCGGGGGACTGATGTCACCGGTCCAGACGCAACCTCTCCAGGAACGGCGGGTTGATCGTCCTCCGCGCCCGTGGCTGGATCCTGTGCAGGAGCTGGGATCGCAGCCGAGACCGGAGCCCGAGGCGGGACGGGAATCGGAGACGCTGGCGTTTCCGGAAATGATTCCGGAGCCAGAGCCGTTTTGGGCGCTGGGAGAGGGGCTACTCGCCCCGACACTTGATTGAACTCCCGATCGAAGTTCGATTTCTTATCGACCGCACGATCGGTGGACTCCCTCACCTGGCGGGTGGCGTATTCCGGAAGAGCCCCCGCGTCTACTTCCACCCCGGGTTTGGCGGAAGGCACGCCCTGTATCCCGGTTACAACCTCACGCGCCAGCGTCCTCTCCTCACTCATGAGAGTCTCATTGAGCCTTGCCAAGGCCACGTGAGCCTCATCACGATCGCCCTCCCCTCCGACAGCGGGCCGCTCCACGAACCGGACCGTATCTTTCGGGGCATCCGCACTGTTAGCAAACTTCGCCAACTCGGCCTGATCACGCCCCCAGCTCTTCACGCCCCCGGACAAGTTCTTCGACTCGCCCTTTCTGAGCGATGCCCCGTCCTTGCCTTGGCCCCGGCTGCTCAGCTCCGCGTCTGCACCAATGCGCGGCCGTGCGAAGAAGGCCACCAGGAAGAGGGCCACGGCAAAACAGGCCGCCGCCGACCACAACACACGCCGCCCCGCTCTGCGGATCCGCCGCTCCCGGACCCGGTCTGCATCCCCTTCCATTACCGGGACCTCTTCCGAAGGGTCCGCCAGCTCGATCGCTTCCAGCAAGTCTCTCTTGCGCTCGGGAGTGAGCTTCCAGTCCTCGTCGTCCGACGGAGCAAGAGTCGCCCACAGCAATCCGTCGAGAAATTCCAGACGTCGTTTGAAGGCCCGGATTTCCGGGCGCTCTTCCATCATGAGCTCCAGCTCATCTACTTCGAAATCGGAAGCCTCTCCCAAAATCAACGATACCACACGGGCCTCAGTCTCCGGCTCGATCCAGGCATGGCGATCACCACTGTATTTGTCGTCATTCATCTGCTTAATCCTTTCGCTCCCTCTACCCCCGCGCGCCGCAGGGAATCAGCGAGGTCCTTCAAAATGTAATGCAGCCGGTAACCCACGTTCCCGACGCTCATGCCACTGCGCTGGCTGATCTCCGTATACTTGAGTCCTTCGAAATACTTGAGCCGCAGGAGGAGCTGGTCGCGCTCGTCGAGGTCTCCCATGAGCATGTGCAGGATGCCGGCTGCCTCTATCTTACCGAGCACATCGTCGGAGGCCTCCCGTCCCATGTCCTTCCGGCCCGCACCCATGCCGCCATATCTGCCCGGATTGGTCGCATCCCCCTCCCCGATGCTCTCCTGGGTGGCAGGATCGGCAAGCGCCTCGCGTTTGTTGTCGCGAATATGGTTGTAGGCCCTGTTCCTTACACAGCGAAACAGCCAGGCGCGCGGTTGCCGGACGTCGTCCCAGTGCTGATGGAGGCGCAGGAAGGCGTCCTGTACCAGGTCCTCGGCCACTTCCCGGCGTCCCACCAGGCCAAACGCGTAGCGCAGAAGCGGGGCCTCCTCCGCCTCGAATACCGTTTCAAGGGAAGGCTTGAGCGCCTTGGAGGGTTCAGTGGACATGGGAACCACGTGGCCACGACCACAGCCATCGACCGGAAGCATTGTAGACCTGAAACTGCCACCTGATTCCATCCTTTCTAGCCTTAAGACACTCCAAATGAACAAGCCTTGGAAAATTCCGGTCATTTTTGCCACGATTATGATCCCCAAGGGCGCAAAAAGGCCTTTCCGGGAGAGCGTCCGACGGCCTGGGGACCTGAAACAAACTCTCCCACGATGCTGAAAACAGCAGTGAATCCGCGTATTCACCGGCACAAGACCCTCGACCTCCGGGCATTCCCAACCTAAACAAATCGGCCCCCGCAGATGTACTTCCTCAAGAAAATCTTTCAGCTCCGGGATAAAACCAATCCCAGCGCCGAGAAGCCGTTCCTCGACCACCTCGAGGATCTGCGGAAATGCATTACGCGTGTCGTTCTCACCCTGCTCCTTTCCACGGTGGTCTGCTTCATCTTCCGCAATGAGCTCATGGACATCATCCGGCGACCGGTTACCCAGGTTTGGGAAGAGGGACAGGAGAGTGCCTTGAAGGACACCGGGATTCTCCTCCAGGACTGGGAGAATGCCAAGAGCATCGCGGAAGGCTTTAATGAGCTGCGGCCCGAGGACCGCACCCACTACCTTGAAAATTACGAGAATCCCGAGGAGATCCTCAACAATATCCGGACCGTCAACCTCTTTCGTGCCGCCCTCACCTTCGAGAATGAGACGGAGCAACGGGAATTCATCGAATCGCACAGCGGCCTCGACGAGGCCTTGAAGAACAAGATCCTCGCCCTGATAGAAGGCGAACCCAATCCCAAGTCCGACGCACGCGGTAAACTGGTCCTCATGCAGGCCCTCAAACCCACCGAAGGCTTCATGCTCTCCATCAAGCTCGCGTTCTTCGCGGGCATCGTGGTCTCCTTCCCCTTCC
>JAAZXD010000351.1:3239-3484 GCA_014240355.1 Roseibacillus sp.
TCTGGCCCGCAATGGCCATCGGCTTCGGCCTCTTCCTCTCCGGGGTCTGCTTCTCCTACTACATCGTCCTGCCCAAGGTCCTTGAGTTCTTCCACGATTACAGCTCGGACATGGCGATCGAGAACGAGTGGCGCATCGGTTACTACATTTCTTTTGCCACCCAGTTCACCCTTATCTTCGGACTCAGCTTCGAACTCCCCGTTCTGGTCATGACCCTGGTCAAGCTGGGCATCCTCAACTGCGAA
>JAAZXD010000352.1 GCA_014240355.1 Roseibacillus sp.
ACGTCTTATGGGGAATTCCCCCCGAAAGACTTGCCCCGAGTTTTGGTGATGACCTCCCAGTCGGGCAGGCCCCAGCAAGATCCCGGACCGGCTATGGGCAGCATGAAAGACTGCCTTCGGCACTTGCCTGACCGATTAGGACTTCTTAACTTTCCCGCAGGGCACTGATGAGCGACAAGGGCACGGAGCACGGAAGTCTGGGGGAGATGTACTCCGATTACTTCCTCGATTACGCGAGCTACGTGATCATGGAGCGGGCCGTGCCCCATCTCGGAGACGGCCTGAAACCGGTGCAGCGGCGGATTCTCCATGCCATGCGTCAGATCGAAGATGGCCGCTACAACAAGGTGGCCAACATCGTGGGTGACACGATGAAGTACCACCCGCACGGGAATGTTGCGATTGAGGATGCCTTGGTCGGGATCGGACAGAAGGATCTGCTGATCGACACGCAGGGAAACTGGGGAAATGTCCTTACCGGCGATCCTGCCGCCGCCGGTCGATATATCGAGGCCCGCCTGACTCCCTTCGCCCTTGAAGTGGCGTTCAATCCGAAGACCACTGACTGGACTCGCAGCTATGACGGGCGGAACAAGGAACCCATCACCCTCCCCATGAAGTTTCCGCTTCTTCTCGCGCAGGGGGGGGAGGGGATCGCCGTCGGCCTCGCCTGCAAGATTCTTCCGCACAATTTCAACGAACTGATCGAGCAGTGCATTCGGGTCCTGCGCAAGCAGAAGGTTGAGATCGTTCCTGACTTCCCGACCGGGGGGCTCATGGACGCCAGCGAGTACAACGACGGATTGCGGGGGGGGCGGGTCCGGGTGCGGGCCAAGATAGAGGTCGTCAAGAGGAACCTGTTGCGCATCTTCGAGGTTCCCTGGGGGACCACCACTACCTCGCTCCAGGCCTCCATTGTCGGCGCCCAGGAAAAGGGAAAAATCAAGATTTCACGGATCGAGGATAACACGGCGGACGAGGCTGACATTCTTGTCCATCTCTCCGCGGGAAGCGAACCGGAATCGGTTCGCGACGCCCTCTACGCCTTCACCGATTGCGAGATGAGCATCTCGCCAAACGCCTGTGTGATAGCGGATGGGAAACCTCAGTTCCTGGGGGTGAGCGAGATTCTCAAACGCTCCGCTCTTCAGACCAGGGATCTTCTCAAGCGGGAGCTCGAGATCCGGTTGAGCGAACTGGAGGAGAAGTGGCACTTCGGGTCGCTTGAGAAGATCTTCATTGAAAACCGGATCTACCGCGACATTGAGGAATGCGACACTTGGGAGGCCGTGATCAATGCCATTGACAAGGGGCTCAAGCCATACAGGAAGCGCTTTCGGAGGGAAATTACGCGGGATGACATCATCCGTCTCACCGAAATCAGAATCAAGCGCATCTCGAAGTATGACAGCTTCCGGGCCGACGAGGAAATCAGGGATCTGGAGGATGGCATCGCAGAGACCCAGAAGAATCTCAGCAGTCTCACCCGCTACGCCATAAGGTATTACAAGAACCTTCAGAAGAAGTATGGCAAGGATCGTGAACCCCGGACTGATGAAGGGTAATTTGAAAGAGTTGACCGCACCCAGGTGGTAGCGTCCACCGAGACGCTCTACGTCGATGAAAAGAACGGATTTGCGGGACTGGGGCTCAAGCGCGAAAAGGCCATCGAGAAGTGTTCACGACTCGATGATATCATTGCGATCTCACAGGACGGAAAGATGCGGGTGCTGAAGGTCTCGAACAAGGCCTTCGTGGGAAAACGCCCGGTCCATGTGGCTGTGTTCCGCAAGGGAGAGGAAAAGATTTATTCAATGATCTACCGCGATGGGCGGGATGGTGCCGTCCTGTCCAAACGTTTTCGGATCGGGGGAGTGACCCGTGACAAGATCTATGAGTTGGGCAGGGGCACGGCGGGAACGCGGGTTTTCTACCTGGTGGTCCATGACTCCGAGGAGGAGAGCGCCTTGAATACGGTGCTCATCCATCTTAAGCCGGCCTTGCGCCTCCGGAACGTGAGTCGTCTATTCCAGTTTGGTGAAATTGCGGTCAAGGGACGCGGGGCGAAAGGGAATATCGTGACTAAGCATGCGGTTGACCGGATCGTGAAGGCTCCAAGAGAATAGGATGGATTCGATCAGCTGGACCTTGACAGTTTCGCAGCAAGGGGCATACTGTTCACATGAACACACTAACGTGCCGGGTGCGTAAATGCCACCTTCTGATCCGGGTTAATCTCCTTAAACGTCGTATCCGAAATCTCAATCGGGCTTTCCACACACCAAGCAGAAAAGTGGCCATGCAGCGATTACAGCTACCATTCCGAGGTTAGAAAACTCCCGCAAACACAGGGAATTTTGCCGATAAGCTCCCCGATTTTTGTGCTGACGTCGGAAGGGTGGTTCGGTAGAACCATCGCCATCGCCTACGTCCCTCAGTTCGTGCGGCAACGCTCTCGTGATGTTGCCGGTCCGGTTTTGTGCGCCTTGCTCATGGTGGCTGGCCTTGTTGCGGCCATTTCGCCCCTCTCGGCTGAGCCGTCCGGGATTGTTAAGCGCGAACTGGAGCGCAGGGCCCAAAGCACCCAGCAGGCACAGGAAGCGGTTCTGGCCGGAGACAAAGCGTATCGCCTCGCGAACTATGCAACCGCGGTGGACGAATACACCAAGGCCTTCAGCCTTTTTCCGGGTGGGGTCGGCACCGCCCACCTCAAGGCCGCGACAGCTGACCGTCTGGCCCAGGCCTCGGTTGAGCGTGCTCGTGAATTGGCCCGTGTGGGCGACTACGGGAAAGCGGATGAACTCCTGGAGAACGTGCTGAAGCCCGGTGTGGCACCCCATCATGCCTCTGCTGAGCAGATGCGTGAGCGACTGAAGGATCCCATCAGGAACAACCCGGCTCTGACCCCGGCCCACGCCCGCAAGGTAGATGAGGTGCGCCGACTGCTCTATGAGGCCCGGGGTTTCACGGAATTGGGGCAGTTCGATCGTGCTCTTGTGATTTATGACGCTGTCCTGCGGATCGATCCCCATAACGCAGCGGCCCGCCGGGGGATGGAAGCGATCCACCGGCACAAGAGCAAATACTTCAATGCAGCTCGTGACGAGGCGCGGAAGGAGATGCTCATGGAGGTTGGGAGGGCCTGGGAATCCCCGGCGCCGAAGGGCGTCAGCGAACTTGCCGATGGAGAGTTTGGGAGGCTGAAGGGAGGAATCCTCCTGGGAGCCTCGGCCTCGGAGAAACTCGAATCCATCATTATTCCGGTAGTCGACATGGATCAGGTCCGGTTGGGGGAAGCAATCGACTTTCTGCGTCAGCAGGCCGCTACTCTTGATCTGCAGGAACTGGATCCCGAGCGCCGGGGCATTGCCTTTGTTATTCAACTGGGGAATGCAGACGAGATTCGCACCCGCCAGATCGAGACCGCCACCTTCAATCTCAAGCTGCGCAATGCCCCGATGCGCAAGGTATTGGATTATATC
>JAAZXD010000353.1:0-225 GCA_014240355.1 Roseibacillus sp.
AGGCAAGCCCCTCCACCGTGATTTCCACCCCGGACGGCGAGATTGTCTTTACTCCCTACCAGACCCCCCGGGTGACCAATCCCCTCTTTGGTGAAAGCTCTCCTGATTTCAACCTCACCCTCCTCGTTCCAGATGGAAAGAAAGTCTACTTCGCGGTTCGGGCGGTCACCTCCGGCCGGTTTGGCAGCCGCACAGTTGGCCCTTGGAGCAATGTCGTCTTCGATC
>JAAZXD010000353.1:235-3471 GCA_014240355.1 Roseibacillus sp.
TGGCAGGAGCCCAGTCTTCCCGGCCAACCCGTCATCCCCTGGCCCGACCGGCCCCTGCCCACCCTCCAGGAACTCGGCTACGACATCACCAAGTGCGTGAAGGGAGAAGGCCCCTTCTATGCGCAGAAACTGCCAAGGGAGGCGCCGGGGGCTGCCGGAATCATGGTGGGATCCTTCCTCGCGGATAGCGTGAACGAGACCGAATCATCCAGATCATTCTGGCAGCAAACGGCCAGCAATCCACTCAACAACTTCTTCCGGTTCCGCAATCAACAGAACGGCTCCCCTGGCGCTGACAACCTCCAGTCCATCATTCCCTTTGCAGTCTATCGGCACCAGGTGGCGAACACCGACCATCCCGATGTCGTGCCCAACCTCACGCAGGTCACACCCCTCATCGACCGGATCACCTACAAGACCAAGGGCCAATCGCTGGAAGTCAACGATCCCTTCTTCCTCTTTCCCACAACCACCTTTGATCCCTACCAGGTCCGCATCCCGATAGCGGGAACCTTCGATCGTGACGGCACCTTCGAGACGGGAGTGTTGAGCACACAGGGAGTCCCTCCCGACTACCTCAAGGGGAGCAATGGCATCATGCTCGTCCTGGATCGCCTTCCCGTCATCCAGGGCCGGAGTTACCAGTACCTCCTCGTTCACTTCGACGATCGCGGAGAAGTGGAACGGGTCATCCCAACCAACATCGTCTCCCAGTAACTAGAGATGAAACTTCAGCGTCTCATGCATTTCCGTCCCAACATCCTCCGGTCCACTGTCGTGGGCTGCATGCTGGTGTGTTCCCTTCCCTCGGGGGCTGCCCCCTCCACCGAGCTGGCCAGGGAATTCTGCACAGAGCTGGAATATGTCCCCGGTGGATTTGCAATCGTAACCAAGGCCAGCGGGCAGGTTCGGGTGGGAAGAGTGGACGCCCTCAACCAGGTCTTCTTCAAGCCTTCCTACCGGAGCCACCAGCCGGATGTGCGCTCCGTCACATCCGGATTCCATAACGGCTCCACCGAACAACTGGCCCTCGCTTCTCCCACCGCCAACAGAGTCATCTTCGCCCCGGTCGACGGCACCTCCACCGTCCCCTACTTCCCCCGGCAACCCGGCCCCAACGGCGTCTCCCTCTATCGCGAAGGCAATGGCAGCCCGGACCGCCTCCTCCTGCATTGCCTCTACGGCCCGGCCTCCTCCAGTCCGCCCTTCCCCGACGACTACCTGGAGGCCACCGAAGGCTCGAACCTGGGCAATCCCGTGCTCATCAACGAGGCGGAAAAGAACTTCGATCTGGACGCCATGCAACCGCTCTATCTCGACTCCATCGCCCGTCGTGAAGCAGTGGCGGAATGGTATTTCCCCGACGGCCCCCGACTCCTTCTCCTTTACGATGACAACGGCAAGATAGGTCCCACCCTTGGTGATCCACTCCCGCCAGGAACCCGCTTCGCCAGCAATGCCCGAAGGGCTGACGGCGGACTCATGGTGGTGGGATACGTCATTGGCTCCAAGGATGTCACCCTCATCAACATCGACACCAGCAGCACCCCGTGGCAACCGGTTTCCCCCTACCGGGTTGATACCCTGCCTTTCGGTGTCGGTTCCATCTCTGCAGCCACTGGCGCGGATGCTCCCAACGGCCTTCTCATCACATCGGACGATGGAACTGGGAGTGCCTACGGGCAAATCGACGAATCCGGCGGAAGGATCGACATCGTGCAGGATTTCACCTCCACCCCAGATAAGATCATCCATGGCTTTCTGCCCGTAACGGGCCACGGAGCGATCCTGCTGGAGGGTGATGAGAGGGGATCGTCCAGCTTCAGATTCCATGTGTGGGATGGCTCCAGGTTCACGCTCAAGGACAGCGGATCGCTCCCTCCCACCCTGCCTGCGCAGACCACCTTCGCTACTCTCTTGTGGTATGACAACGAACCTCTGGTCGATCTCGATGCCAAGCTCCTCCAACTGGACGTCGAGCCGGATTGGACGAACGGAGCCGGACCCGTTCCCGCAGATCTTACAAGGGAGAACTACGTCGACCAGGGCACCGGACTCGCCAATCCGCTTGCCATTACCCCATCTGTCCCGGGCCAAGCTACCCACGTCCTCACCAACCAGCTTCTGGACACCTGCTCGCTGGCGGTGCTGCAGCCGAATTCAGCCCTTTTCACCCCACCTCTCAGGGTAGAACCCGCCAGCGATAACTACAACGATGCCGTCCTGGCGGAAGCCCTGGCCAACACCGACTACGAAATCCTCTACCGCGAAGACCGCCCTGGAGCCCCATGGCAGACCTATACCTTTGCCTTCGGGGTGGGCTACTCCTCTTCCTGGCAATTCTATGCCCGCCACCTCGGCACCGGTGAGTCCGGGCCTATTATATCCCGCACCTACACCTTCCCGGCAGAAGGTCTGCTGGGCATGGACTCCGACAAGGATGCGGTCCCCGACTTCGTCGAGCAGTGGCTTGGCCTCGATCCCAATGGCGGACCGGACACCGACAATGACCTGCAGTCGGATCTGGAGGAAATCCTGAGTTCCACCAACCCCGGTGATTCTCAGGATTTCACCCAGACGGAAAACCGTAACCCGCCCTTCGCGGGCGAAGGATTCCTCCTGATCGCCCAGGCCTTCGATGCCACCACCGGAGAGGCTTCACCCGGCGAGCAGATCCAGATGCGCAGCATGTCCAGCTCGATCCTTGACAACGGCAAGGTCGAAAACCTCACCACCCCTCCCGCCCTGGTGGGACAACTGGGCGCTCATCTCACGGTCAATACCCCCATTCCTCACCGGCACTGGGCGGTCCTCAGCTCCCCGGTGTATTTCAACCTCGGCACGATGGCCTCCCCTCCCCGGAACGGCCGGGAGGTCTTTCGACTCCTGCAGGTCCCCGATCTCGCCCTGCCCACTGTCAATCCCGCCCTGAGCGGAACTGACCTTGCAAGCGATGCCCAGGCCTGGATTGACGCTGCCCAGGTGGCCTATGGCACCTACCACCCGGCAGATGATATCAGCGGGATTCATCCCCTTGATACCGCCATCGCGGTTATTGGGGAAGCCGCACTCTATGATGCCCTTCTCCGCCTGGATCCTGAGATTCAGGATTCCCTGGATGTTCCGCAGACCATCATCAATCCCCCTCATCCCTACATTCCAGGTTACAGGCAATTTACTCTCTTCGGGGAACGCGACGGCGATGCCGGACGCCATCCCCTCACCGAGCCCATGAT
>JAAZXD010000354.1 GCA_014240355.1 Roseibacillus sp.
ACCGCCAATTGCTTCCGCCTTGCCTGCGATTTGTTCCCGGGCGAATTGGTCGTAGGGAAAATTGTCGTTGAGGGCCTGGATGACCCAGTCGCGATAGGGCCAGGCATTGCGGCGGGGTTCGTTGTACTCAAAGCCGTTGCTCTCTCCGTAGCGAGCGACATCGAGCCAGTGGCGTGCCCAGCGTTCGCCGTAATTGGGAGAGGCGAGAAGGTCGTCGACGATGGCGCGGTAGTTTGTGTCCGAGGGGTCAGCGGTGAACTTCTCCAGAAGCTCGGGGCTTGGCGGCAGCCCGACAAGATTGAACGAGAGCCTGCGGATGAGGATGCGTGGAGTGGCGGGAGGGGAGGGCGCGAGCCCCGCCTCGTCGAGCCCCTTCAGGATGAAGCGATCGATGGGGTGGTGCAACCAGGAGTCGGGTCCATCGTTCGGGGGAGGAAGAGCGATTTTTTGGGCGGCCGCGAAGGCGTTCCAGCTGCGCGGCTGTTCGGCACGGAGCTCGCTACTCGCAAGGAGCAAGTAGAGGGTCAGGGCTGGAGCGAGAAATCGCAAACCAGCGCAGTGTCCGTCCAGCAACCCGTGGTGAAAAGAAAAAGATGAGGTTACCCCTGCTACTTCAAGTAGACGCGTCCCGCTTACCTGCCCGACAGGAAAGGGTCAGCATCAATACCTCACGCCCGGGGTATGCGGGAGTTCTTCCGGTTCAGGATGGAGTAATGCGATACCGGGAATCTCCTGGTGGGTATTCAATTCCGGACCGGCAGCGGACAGGACTCGGTTCACCCGGAAGGGTCCTGGATACGATAAAGGTGTTTTTCGGTGCGGATATAAAGTGCCTTGCCGTCCACGGCCGGGGTGGCCATCAACTGCTCTCCGGCCAGTGGGTTGATGCTCAGGACTTCCAGTTTCCGCGCGGGCCTGATCACGGTGCAGATCGAATCCTCGTTAAATAAATAAATTCGCCCTCTGGCGTGGATCGGGGAAGCCGAGTAAGCGCCTTTCATCCGTTCCTGCCAGATGAGCTTGCCGGTTTTCGCCTCGAGGCAGGAAGCTATTCCGTTTCGGTTCACCAGGAAGAGCAGATCCCCGACAAGAAGGGGTGAGGCCCTCGCAGGCATCCGCTTGGTTTCTCTCCAGACTACATGAGTATCCGTCACGTCCCCGCTGCCATCGGGGCGGATGGCCCAGAGTTCGGGACTGTCCCGATCTATGATGGCAAAGAGAAGACCGCTTCCGAACACCGGCCTGGGAGCGATTGACCAGCCCCGGTGCCGGGCCTTCCACAGTTCCTTCCCGGTGAGAGGGTCGTAGGAAAAGACCCCCCTGCCCCCCACCCCTACCAGCTGGGTGGTATTGCCGCGGGGAATAAGGGTCGGCATCCCGTAGGCTTTCCGTTGGTGAACCGGCACCTTGCTGTAATCAATGGAGCGGTCGGTTTTCCAGACTGTTTCTCCAGTAGTTTTGTTGAGAGCAACCACGTACTGGACATCCCGGCCATCGACATGGACAACCAGGAGATCCCCGACAAGGAACGGGGAACTGGCCGGGCCTGCTCCCTTTTCATGATCACATTCAAGGTCGCGGCGGCTCCATAGAATCCGCCCGGTTGCGGTATCCAGACATGCCGTTCCGTAGGTCCCGAAATGCACGTAGACGCGTCCCTCCTCGATCACGGGAGTGGGCGTGGCATAGGTATTGGCCGCGGTGATCGACATGGCCGACTTCACATCGAAGACGTGAAGATCATGCAGGATCTTGCCGGAATCCCTCTCCACACATACCGCAAAAAGCCTGCCGCCATTCCTGGTCGCGGTGGTCATCCAGACCTGGCGGCCCCAGATCACGGGCGAAGACCATCCCCGGTCGTGGATGGGGGTTTTCCAGACCACCTTCTTCTCATCCCACTTCAGGGGAAGGTCAGAAGACTGGGTGTGCCCATTGCCCAGGGGCCCTCGGAATTGCCACCAGCGCTCTTCAGCCAACACAATGTTCGCTGCAACAATGGCAGTAAACAGGATCATTGAGATTTGCATGTCCGGTCCGGTTTTCCTGACGGGTATGATCTTCATCTCAGCCCCGGAGCGAGGCCATGGGGAAGGATTCATGGAATTCATAGGACCCATAATTCAAGCCGTCACCAGCGTCAATATTATGTGTCCAGTGAACCTGGCAATGCCGCTGCTCGGCCCACAAGGGTGACATATGTCGGGAGGTCGAATTGCCTGTGGCCCCTGGCACTTCTTACCTTTCACCAGAAGCAGGCTCCGGGCGTCCCGGGAGCCCCTTCCAACCGAAACGACCTTGCGATCATGATTCAACCTACCGAAACAATAACCCTCGGCCAGTGGATCATCGAGCGGTCCCGACGTGGAATCAGCAGCTCCGGGGACTCGAGATTTCACCACGTCATCAAGAGATATACCCCTGAAGATTATGACCACCTTCTCTCCACTCTGGCTGAAAATCCGGAAAAGAATCGAGAACTCTGCGCATCGGTTGCCTGGCTTTTGTGTCAACGGCCTCACCGCAGAATGGGGATGTGGATAGCCTACGGCGGATATGCCAAAGAACGGCTTGTGGCGTCGCTCGCCGGACTGAAAGCATATGAAACTCGAACCAGAAAATTGCTTTCACTTGGGTTGGGAGAACTTCGCCACGCAATTCCTCACCCTGCCCTCGAGGCCGTGGCCAGAATTTGTCTCGGATCTGGATACAGACCCGCCGGGCAGGCCAAGCCAAAAAAGACCACCTCCACCCCGGACATGCCTGACTGGAAAACCGTTTTCACCCGCGTCACGGACAGCAGGGACGGACTGCCCAGATTCTATGTACGCGGCAGCCGGACAGAGCTATTTGGGTATGATGGCTATCAGGGAACCCATCAACAGCTTGACCGGATCCTCGAATTTCTGGGAGGGAACAGGAAGCACGGATGGCACGGGACTGACAGTCCGCTCAATGTGGCGTCATACGAATATGTCGATCACTACTCCCCGGATGATCGGGAGGACGAAGGCCTGGAAGACCGGATCGAAATCTACGCGGGGAACTACCTGGGATGCGGAAACCCCCAGGGAGCATGGGTGATCGGGTTCTGTCTTTTCAGAGACCTGCTCACTCACCTCGGCCTCAACCCTCCGCGCAGGTTGAAAGGAGAACCCTGACCTCCAGCAATTGTGGCGCCCCTTACTGCTTCGCTTCGTCGCGCATCTTTCCGATGGCGTCCCGGAGCGCTTCGATCTCTTCCGGCGCATCCGTCCTCCTGCTGATATAGCCAGCTTTTTGGTTCACTGCCAGATCGACCTGCTCGGCATCGGCGTAGGCGGCCTTCAGCTCATCTCTCCACTGCCGCTTGTGCCTCCTTGAGCTTCACGGGTTTCAGTTTGAATTCCTTGATGCTCACACCTTTATTCGGGGCGTACTGGGTAAATGAGATCCGGTTGCGTCCCTCTTTCAATTCGAG
>JAAZXD010000355.1 GCA_014240355.1 Roseibacillus sp.
ATTGACGATCACGCTGACATAGCGGCGGTAGTTGAAGGGGAGCCCGAGTTGGGATGCGAGCCAATAGGAAAACTGTTCGTGCTGGGCGGTGTTGTCCGGGGCGCCAGTCAGCCCCGGCCAGGAGAGAATGATCCGTGTCGCCCCGAGAAAAGACTCGTCGTCGTAGAAGCGGCAGGCGTAGTCACAGGGACCACCGGTTGGCCCGGTATAGTCGGGACTGTTGAAGAAGCTCCCGGAGTATTTGCCCCCCACGTTATAAAATGCGCGCTCACCATTGTAAACAAAGGTGACGTCCAGTGGTTCATTGCTGGCCTTGCCTCGTGAGCTTGCGGTCCATCGACTGAGGGTGTTGCGGGTGAACCAGAGCCGATAATCCCCGAAGCCCCTCGGAGTGGTCGAGTCTCCAAAGCGGATCAGGCATTCCTGCTCCGGCACCACCGCGGGAAAGGTGACCATCGCGGGCGTGACTTGATTGTCGTCTGTCGACTCAAGGTGAAAGGCCACCAGTCGACCGGTGGCTTGTCCGGGAATCGTTGCGGAATAAGTCCCGTCGCCCTCTCTTTCATCTGGAGCCAGGCCATCGTCCTTCATCATGATCTCGCCCGTGGCCCCTCCGCTGATATCGACCCGGTAACTCAGGATGACTTCTCCCACTCCATCGGGATCACTGACCGCAGCGGTCACCGTTACGGGTTCGGATGCCGCTGGCAAAACGGGGGAGTGGGAGACATCGCGAATCACGGGCGGGCTGTTTTCAAACCACCGGCTGTTTTGCAATCCAGGCGTCCCGAGGTTTCCCGGCAGTTGCGCCCTGCCCACCGCTTCCATGTAGTTGCCACGAAGACGAAACAGGATTTCGGAATGGCCGCGCAGCCAGCGAATCCTGGCACGGATGGTCGCTTGTCCGGGGGCCGCCAGGCCGCTTGAAATGGTCTGGCGAATTCGGTTCGAATGAGGATCACCACGACCGGATGCTTTTACGAGCAAGGTCCGGCTCCTGTTGCCGCTGGCCTCACGGTATCTCGATCTCTCGTGGTTCCCTTGAAAAACCCAGTCAGTGTCGGAGTCAAAACGGGCATTCCTCACGCGATTGCTCGACCCAGGCCTGAACACCTCGACATCGTCGACCAGCATTTCTCCGGCAGCCAGGAGAAGGATCTGCAGAGAGGTCGGGGTCAATCCGGATATGCGGGACAGATCCGCAGTCACCTCCACGGTGGTCCATCGGGATTTCTCGGACTCATCACTGTCACCCCAGTTTTCCGCGAGGTCGTTGTCACTGTGGGGATCGATCAACTCGAGGCTGCTGCCGCCCCCGTCCGCCCAACGGTTCCTCCGGTTGGAATCCTGGTAGGTGACTGCGTCCACCAGGATGAGTGGGACTTCAAGCAGATCATCTGGAAAGTGCCATTCAGCAGGTCTCAGGAGCTTCAATGATTCTCCACCGTTGGACAGGTTGCCTTCATAATCTCCCGTCGAGTTGGTGGCATTCAATTGAAGATGATTACTGCGGAGCCTGACCACGTCTTTGGCGATGACGAGGTAGCCCGAAGAGGGAATGGTTGTGCCCTGGGGGATCGTGTACTGGATCCCGCCTTCAATTCTCCAGTGGCTCACATCGACCGGACTTGCGCTGCGGTTGTAGAGTTCCAGGTACTCGTCCGCCTCCAATTCGGAGATCGCATGAAACATGATTTCGTTCATGACGATTGCAGGCTCAAGCGCTGGTCCGTTCCCTGATCCAGGGGAGGCAGTAGCCAGGGGCTTCCAGTTGAGGGAGCCATCGGGAACACGTCCTGAACTCGTTCCCGGCGAATGTGGCGAATACCGTATCGCATCCAGAACCCTGGTGTTCTCGGGATTCATGAGCGCCAGGAGGAACGGGCGTCCATCAAGCAGCAGGTCGGGAGCTTGGGCCGTGATCACAAGGAACTCCCCTGAAGCGAGGGTCGTGTCGGGAGGGATCACAACACCGGGAGTGCGGTTCACCGAGAGCCGCATTTCGCCAAGCTCGATGGGCGTTTTTCCGCGGTTGAGAATTTCAACAAAGCCCATCCCGGGCTCAGTTGGATGACTGCTCACCTCGTTGATGACCACCGCGCTCCATGGCTCCGAATCCGATTCATGGTGCGTTCCGGGCGAGCCGTTTATGGTCTCACTTGCTGCCCAGGCCGCTGGATTTGATTCACCAAAAGAGGGGCTCGCCAGCACCAGAGAGTGTCCGAGGCCATCGGCCGCGAGCGGCCATCCGTCTCCGTCCTGATACGGGATCTCGAGCAGAACCGCCCCGCTCGGATTGCGCAGGCGCACGGTCTCACCATCATTGGAGAGCTGACCGGCATAGGGTCCGAGAACATCCTGAATGCCGAAGAGGGATTCAGAATCAGATGGTGAGCTGGCGACAACGAGAAAACCACCTCCCGGGATCACGGTATTGCCGGGAAACTCGAAATCTACTGCTCCGGACAGGCGATAGCCGGAAAGATCCTCTGCCCAGGGCTGCGAGTTATGGAGTTCGACGAACTCACCATCTAATCCATCAACTCGCTTCGACGGATGATACATGATCTCCGAGATTACGAATGGTGTGCGCCGGCTCGAAGGCCCCAGTGACTCACCGGCCTCTGCATTCCCGTGGAGCAGCAAGGTGAGAACAATGCCAGCGGTCGAGAAGGTGAGGGTGGGGGTCACCGTTCCATGTTAGGAGAAATGTCACGGAACTGAAGGAGGGAATCAAATTACTCGCGGCGGCTGCAGGGATTCCGAAATGCATTGTCTGAGCAGATCGAACACACATCCGCATCAGGGGCGGGAAACAGGCAGGGGGGTGGTTCAGCTTTTCTCCCCTGTCCCTGGGGGACGATAGGGATGAAGAGACTCGTCGATTGCCAGCAAACTGCTTTCTCCGACCGGGTTTCCTTGAGCCTGAGGAACCGCGGAAGGAGGGGCTGCAAACCCGAAACGTCCAGGGCCGTTGTCGGGAAAAGGTTTTGGGAGGCGCCCTTATCAATTACCCACCTTCGGAGCGCGCGGTGGGGCTTCCGAACAAGGTGGCCGCCCCAAAGGTCTGAAGAGCGCCGTGGCCCTTCATCGCAACTCCTTCATTAACTCTGCGTCAGGCTGTTGATGTAATCCTCAAGATTCGTGAAACCGTCGTTGTTGTGATCCTTGATTCCATCGGCCGGATCATTGGGGTTAAGGCCCAATTTACGTTCCCACACATCGGGCATACCGTCTTGGTCACTATCGAAACCAGCCGGGCGTGCGACCGATGGATACATGTCCCAGCCGCCCACCTCGTTCTGCGAATCGATGACCTTGCCGGTTTTGTTGATGATGCTTTTGATGAGTCGCGCATCGACAGTATCACGCACCAATGAGCAGCCGCTCTTCCTGAGGCACGATTGGTATGCTTTTTTGGCCGTTTCAATCCTTGTCAGCTTAAACTTGCCT
>JAAZXD010000356.1 GCA_014240355.1 Roseibacillus sp.
GTGGCGGAATTCGGCACAGACGGTGGTGACGCTCCACCTATTGGCATGTTCGTCCAGGCAGTCATCAACGGGAAGACTCTTCCCGCGGTGGTTCGGGTGCCACGTTCGGCAATGATTGATGGTGATAATGTTCTGCTGGCGAAGGAAGGCAGGTTGGATATTCGGCCGGTGGAGGTGCTTCGCACGGAGGCAGCGGAGGTGATCGTAAGGGGGGGGGCGGCAGAGGGGGAGGTGCCGGCCGGGGCACAAATCGTAATCACACCACCAAATTCTCCGGTGCAGAACAGTCGGATTGCAATCGCGAAACCCGGGAGAGAGGAGAGCGATACTGAGATTGGAGAGAAGGGAGCGGGAAGGGAGAGGGAGGAATGAAGGGTGTCATCCGCTGGTTCAGCCGCAATCATGTGGCGGGCAATTTCCTGATGCTGGCTATTCTGCTGGCGGGATTTTATACTTGGTTTCAACTCAAGAAGGAGATCTTCCCGGAGATCTCGATCGATGCGGTATCAGTGGGAGTGCCTTATCCCAACGCCAGTCCCGAGGATGTTGAGGAGGGTGTGGTCATTCCGGTGGAGGAAGCCATCGCAGACCTGGACGGAATCCGTGAGATCAATTCTGTGGCAGCGGAGGGCATGGGCATGATTACCGTCAGGGTTGAGAACGGCTATGACGTGCGTAATGTGATGGATGATATCAGGACGAGGGTGGATGCCATCGATAACTTCGCGCAGGAGGCGGAGCGCCCGGTGCTTGAGGAACTTCGCATCACCTCGCAGGTAGTCAGCATTGCCGTCTCGGGAGACGCCGACGAGAGAAGTCTGCGACGGGTGGCGGAGGATGTGCGGACCGGTCTTCTGGATTTCAAGCCCACCAAGCCGAAATTCAACATCAGAAATCCTGTCCCGTTTTTCCTCTCCGCCCTCCGGAAGGAAACGGAGATCACCAAGGTGCGACTGGCTGCGGTGCGCCCCTATGAAATCGCAATAGAAGTCTCTGAAGAAAGGTTGCGTCAATTCGATCTGACTATTGAGGAAGTAGCCAATGCAGTGAGACAGGCATCCTTTGATCTTCCAGGTGGATCAGTTCAAACCTCCGCAGGGGAGGTGGTGATCCGGGTTCTCGGCAAGCCAGACGATTTCCGGCAGTTTGAGGAAGTGGTAGTGCTCACGAGACCGGATGGCTCGACAGTGAAACTCCGGGAGATTGCCAGCGTGGTTGATGGTTTTGAGGAGGTAGACCTGACAAACTCCTTTGATGGGCGTAAAGCCGTCCTCATCAACGTTTTCCGCACGGGGGAACAGGACACGCTGAGAATCCGCGAGGCGATTGCGGACTACCTGGAGAAGGCTCGGACGGAAATTCCGGAGGGGATCAGGTTGGAGGTCTGGAATGATACGAGCATCTACCTCAAGGGACGTGTCGATCTGCTCAAGCGGAATGGCACCTGGGGGCTCATCCTTGTATTCCTTGTTCTGGCGCTGTTTCTGCGACCCAGTCTGGCCTTTCTGGTGGCGTTGGGGATCCCTGTTTCCTTTGCCGGCGGCATATGGCTCATGCCGCATTTGGGAATCTCGATCAACATGATCTCCCTCTTCGCCTTCATTCTCGTGCTCGGGATCGTGGTTGATGATGCCATTATCGTGGGAGAGAACGTCTACCGCCGCATACGAAACGGGGAGGATCCGAGGGAAGCATCCTGGCAAGGAACGCACGAAGTGGGAGTGGTTGTCATCTTCGGGGTATTCACAACCATGGTGGCGTTTAGCCCCATGTTGGGACTGAGTGGTGTGAGCGGTAAGATCTGGCCGAACATACCACTCGTCGTGATCCCCACGCTGATGTTCTCGCTGGTACAGTCGAAGCTCGTCCTGCCAGCTCACCTTGCTCTGCTGAGACGAAGCGACCCGACTCGCAAAGTCTGGATTCTGGGCCGTCTGCAGCAAAGAATATCACTCGGACTTGAGCGGTTCGTGATCCGGATCTACAGCCCTTTCCTCAAGTTCTGCCTGCGGCATCGCTATATAGTGCTCTCGATTTTCCTGGCGACCCTTTGTCTGACGGTGGGACTGGTAAAAGGGAAATGGATCAAGAGCATGTTTTTTCCACAGGTCGAGGCCGACCTGGTTATTGCGCGTTACGAATTACCCCGGGGGGTTCCCTTCCAGTCGGCTCTTGAGGCCACGCGGAAGATAGAGAAGGAAGCTCTCAACCTGGCGGATTCCCTGGAGATGAGGACGAGGGATGGCAAACCGGTTATCCGCCATATGCTGGCCAGTGCGGGCATCCAGCCTTTTATTTCCGATTTTTCACCGAGCGGGCCAGGATCCGGCAGCAATATCGGGGAGGTAACCCTCGAGTTGGCACCATCGGCGGAGCGGGATATTTCATCCAATGAAATCGTACGCCGCTGGCGCGAGCAGGTGAAGAGCATCCCGAGCGCGGTTGAATTGACCTTTATCGCCCAGGCTGCGGGGGGAGGGAACGCGATTGACCTGCTCCTGGTAGGAAAGGACCAGAAGGAGCTTCGGGCGGCAGCAGATTTCCTGCGCGAAAAGCTGGAGAGTTATATCGGAGTGATTGATATCGCTGATAGCGATCGACCAGGAAAACGGGAGTTAATTTTCGAGGATCTGACTGCGGAGGGTCGGGCCGCTGGTCTCCGCCTGGGAGATGTCGCCGCTCAGGTGCGCCGGGCTTTTTACGGTGATGAGGTGCAGCGATTGCAGCGGGGATACGATGAGGTGAAGGTGATGGTGCGCTATCCGGAGGGAGAACGGGAATCGGTTGAGAATTTCGAGCAGATGAAACTGCGTACGCCGCAGGGCAACATCCCTCTCATGCAGGTAGTGACCGCGAGGGAACGCAGGGGACCGGATACCATCCGACGCTCGCAAAGGAAGCGTGCGATCCGCATCACGGCCGACGTGGATCGCAGTATGGCCAATTCGAACGATGTTATGAAACGGTTCAAGTCGGAGGCGCTGCCCGAACTGGCCGATCGTTTCCAGGGGGTGGAACACAGATTCGAAGGCGAGCAGTCTGATCAGGCTGAGAGCATTCGTCAGATTGGCATCGGTTTTCTTTTTGCCCTGATTGCAATGTATGTGCTCATGGCCATACCGCTGCGTTCGTACCTCCAACCGGTGATCATCATGTCGGTTATTCCATTTGGAATCGTAGGCGCCGTATTCGGCCACATTGTGATGCGCACCGAACTGAGCATCATGTCGATGTGCGGATTCGTGGCGTTGGCGGGGGTGGTGGTAAATGACAGCCTGCTGATGGTGGATTACGTGAACCGTCACCGGAGGGATTGTAGCAGTGTGCTTGAAGCCGCCGTTAAAGCGGGGGGAGTGCGCTTCCGTGCCATCCTTCTGACATCTCTCACGACCTTTGCGGGGTTGATGCCCATATTGCTTGAGACGGATATGCAGGCGCGGTTTCTTGT
>JAAZXD010000357.1 GCA_014240355.1 Roseibacillus sp.
AAGGATTCAGAACAGCGCAGCTACTCCGTCGACGAAATGATGGAGCAACTGAAGAAGGGGGAACGGGCTAAGACGAGGAGCGAGGATGCTGAACTGGTGACCCGGTCTGACGGATCGAAGGCGATGCGGGTGCGCAGGCGGAAGCGACGGAAAGACCAGTCGGCCAACCCCAAGTCCCGCCGGCGTCGTTACGGCCTGATTACGACTGTTGGATTCGTTGTTCTTCTGGTTGCCGCCGGGGTTTCCCTGCTGCTGGTGCTGGCCCGGTTCAACAGCAAGGGTTTTCGGGAGGACCTGGAGAAGAGCCTGGGGCGATCTACCGGTGCTCAGGTGGGACTTGCAGACCTCTCGGTGAATCCGATCAAAAGCCGATTAGAGTCCGTGAAGTTCGCCTGGTCAGCCGAATCACTACCCAGGAGTCTCAAGCTCTTATCCCTGGATGCCCGGTTGAAGGGATCCAGTTTTATCAGTTCCAGATTGCGGGGAAGAGAGCTTAGGGCGGAATCCGGAACGATGGTGCTGAGACCTCCCGAGGATACGATTGGCCCTCTGGTTACAAAAGGGGAGGAGTTCCTTGATTTCGGGAGCTACCGCTGCAGTCAGTTTGACCTCCATTACGGGAACGAGACTGGCGATTCCTTGGTGCGTCTGCGAGGCTCGGAGTTGACCGCACGGCCCGCCGAAGACGGGGAGGGCCTGCGCTTCGTTCTCAGTGGTGGGTTTGTGCGTTTTGGCAACTGGACGGAGCTCAAGGTGAGCACTGGGCTGGGGAAATGGAATGACGGAGGCTTTGATCTCAAATCCCTCTACACCAGAAGTCCCAGCTCGGGAGAGGCCGTGTTCAAGGGGGTGAAGCCTATTACTTCCGGCGGTCCCTCCGTGTTTGATGTCCAACTCATCGGCTTCCCGATGACCGAATTGCTCGGAATGGATGCCCTCGGGCGCCTTATCAAGGGCCACGTGGATGCGTCCTCCGGATCCCTGACATTTGATCCCCGGCATGTGGATTCGGGACAGCTTGAGGTCAGCTTCAGTGGAACTGAAATTTCAATTGAAGGCTTCAGGTTTCTCGGAGGACTCGCCTCCATTCTACGCAAGGAGCACTATGCCCGCCCCGAAGGAGGGACTATCGCCGGGACACTGAAATGGGATCGTGATCAATTAAGCATCGAGGACCTCAAATACGAAGTTCGCTCCCATATGATGCTGACTGGGAAAATCGCGGTGAAGGAGGAGGAGCTAAGCGGCACCCTACGACTGGGCGTCCCCGAGATTCTCATGATGAAATCCCTGACCGAGCCCCGCTATTCGTCTTTCAGTCGCCCCAAGCAGGGCTACTGCTGGACCGACCTCGAATTGAGCGGTACGATTGAGCAACCGAGCGACAATTTCCTCAGAAAGCTCCAGGCATCCCCTGTGAAGTCCTCGGCTCCGGAAGGGGGGAATTAGCCGCCCGCCGTCCGAGCAGGACCTGAGGCGGCCAATCGGATTGCCGGAACTTGGACTTTTCTAACAAGTTCTTCACATTGGAATAGCAGCTTGTTCACAGCTTTCGGGCTTGTCTGAGATCACGGCGCTTACCTAGGGTTTCGGACGTCATCGATATCCCCTCCTGCTCATGAGTTTCCCTGATCCTTTCAGTTCCCGCTTCGAGGTTTTCGGGCGAGAGCACCGACACAGTGTCGAAGCAATCAACCAGCGAGCCTTTGAAGAACTCATAGGGTTGCTGGATACCGGCAGCGGCGGAGACGGCCGAGTCATTCTGCTGAGAGCGCCACGGGCAGGCTATGGAAAGACATCTCTCCTGCAACGCCTGTCGAGCGAGTTTGCGGAGAGCCATCAGTTTGTCCGGGTCAATCTTACTGGCGGGCGGACAACCGATGCCGCTCATGTCCTTGAGTACGTTCTGCAGGCGCTCTGTCAGGTGCTGCCGAATTCAACCACCCTGACCAGGCTGGATCTTCTTGCGCGCGGGATCCTGGCCCTGGGCCTGGAACCGTTGGTGGCTTCCGGCGAAGTGCCTTGTCAGGATCCCGACGGAGCCCTCGCGGCCTTGCGCGAAAACCCTGCGGAGACGTTGGATTTTCATCATGACCGGGCAGTGACGGCCCACTGGACGAAATCAAACTTTGAAATCCTGGGGCCGCGGCTTGCGGCAGAACTCGCAAGGGAAAGTGGGGCCAGTCTGCGGGAGGCGTCCTACTGGGTAGAACTCCTCTTCCGCTTCGCGACCACTCCGCCCGACAATGTCGAGCGAGCCCGCCTTCTATTTGAGACCATCTTCCGTAATGATCTCCACAGCCAGTCGGCATCTGCTGCGGAAGAGCGTCTTCTTGGGTTGCTGGCGCTCTGCGGCACGGTGACCAGTCCGGTTCTCGTCGTCGATGACACCGAGGGTCTCTCGACTGCGCCTCCCGATGCCCTCGCCCTCTCCTCTTTTCTTGCCAATATCTCGCAGTCGTGTCCCGGTACGGCGGTGCTTCTCAGCGTCAACGACGATATCTGGGAGTCCGCTTTCCTTCCGCTCCTGCCGGGGGGGCTGGCGGATCGTCTTTTGGAACACAATGTTTCCCTGGGTGCCCTTTCGAGAAAAGGAGCGGAAGGTCTGATCTCCGCGCGGGCAGGGAATCGAGCTTCCGAGGTCATCGCAGGGATCGACTGGGTAAGCTGTGCCGACAGCCTCTATTCGCGGCACGTGCTGAAGTTGGCTTCCGAAGCGTGGAAGGAGCTTGAGCATCGGGAACCTGAGCCTTCCCCCGGAGAGCTCCAGGCCAAATCCACCACGGCAGAAAAGTCCAAACCCTTGGGTGGCAGTGAGGCCCTTCAGATAGCTGATGCGCTGGCCGACCTGCCCGACTTTAAGGGCCTTTACCTCGAACAGGGTTCGAAGGAAATGGAGACCGAACCGCAGTCAGAGCCTGACGCTCCGGCAGGCGGGGATTCCGGTGCCGATTCGGAGGACATTACCGAACCGGTTTTGATCCGGGAACCGGCAGGCGCTAACCCTGGGGAGAGTCCATTCGCACCTAAACCGCCCCCGGAACAGGAAAGCCCCCCGGAGCCGGAGTCAGCCCGGCCGGTCACGGCCCCATCGGCGCAGCAACCGGAAAGGGTCGCCGAAGAGCCAGCCTCCTTCACGGCCGTTGATGACCGGATAGAGAAAGGAGCCGAGAATCCTTGCAAGGCAGAGGAAGCTGGGGCTCGCGTCCCAGGCTTCGTGTCGTTCCCTGATGCAGGCGATGCATTTTCGCCAACTCAAGCTGGGGACACAGGTCCCGGGGTCGGGGAAAAGGATCAGCAACCACCTGAGGAGGATGCCACCATCCCCGAAGCGGAGGAGAGGATCCTTCCGCCGGCCAGTCAGCCGGTTTCGCCGTTTGTGGCCGTTTCGCCTACGGTAGACAGATCCGATACGCCCTCCCCGGCGGCGTTCGAGAACTTCC
>JAAZXD010000358.1:0-290 GCA_014240355.1 Roseibacillus sp.
GAAGGGGAGTGGCCTTCGATGTGGATCGGGCTCAGTGATAGCGAGGAGGGAGGTGTATGGCAGTGGAATACCGGTCAGACCCTTGTCGAGCAGCCCCCCAGTTTCCAAGATATTGGAAATGTGGCAGATGCTTTGGCCCCGTTTGAAGTAAACACCTTTGGCTCTACCATCGACACGGAGCTCGGGCTCTATGATGCTGACGGCAACCTCGTTCTGAGCAACGATGATGCCGGTGAGTTTGGGGAAATCTTGCAGAGCCAGTTGGATTTCCCCACAGGCCTAGAGCAGGG
>JAAZXD010000358.1:300-3441 GCA_014240355.1 Roseibacillus sp.
TTCTATTTCCTTGCGGTTGGGACCTTTGACACTGGGTTCGACCAGTCTGATTTTGACGTTTTTGCAGGAGGCTCCGGAGGGCCCTACACACTCACTCACCCCGATGGTGATGAGACCGGAGAGCTTGGTGCGGGAGGCGTTGACTGGTATCGGCTGGCGGTTGGAAGCCCTGTCGAGGGCGGGACCTGGGAGGTAGGGTCCCCGACGGTGGATCCTCCGGAAAACGATTTCGATTTTGCCCATATTCTGGGAGGCGTGGCCGCTGATGGTTCGGCCCCGGTGTGGTTTGACGAGGAAGGGACGGTTGAACTTGAGGCCCTCCTTCTTGAGATCCCCCTTCTTAACAGCAATGAGATCGTGCTTCCGAGTGCGAATGATTTAACCGGTGGCGTGGTTACCGGGAGCGTCGTTGCCGGCGGAGCGGACGAATTCACTCTGGAGACCAATCGCAACCTGGGCGATCCAGAGTGTCTGGTAGCGGGACAGACCTACCGCCTTGAGATTACCAGTGGGGCCCTCGCCGGCGAAGATCGGTTTCCTATTACCTTATGGGACGGATTGACCCTGTCGACCGAAGGTGCTGTCGATGTGAATGGCCAGCCGGAACCCCCGCTCCCCTTCGGGGAAGAGCTCATCGGCACCACGTTCGTCCTCACCCCCGAGAATGTGAACGCAACATTCACGGTGGGATACGTTGGTAGTCACTTCCTGGAGGCCAGCGATGCTCTCGGTGATCCCTCCGACTTCTCCCTCCTCGTGCGCGGTGGAGAGTATCGCCTTGAGATTCTCACCGGTGAACTGGCCGGGACCTCGGACAGCATTCGGAACTGGGGTTTTCCAACCAACGCCTACCTTGAGACGGAAACGGACTTGCTTGGAAGTCTGGAGTCAGGAGATACCTTCAGCATTAATCTCATTTCACTCCCCGGGATAACCGTCTCGATGGGAGACCAGTTCGTCATCGGTCAGACCTTCGAGGATTGGGTGCAGGACAAGTATGATGCCGGCGAGATGCTGGCGGTTGACTTCATTGAATTGGGGTTCCTCTATGAAATCGGCGTTGGAGATTTCTTCCCGGGGTTTCCGAATAATGAAGTGGAGTTGGCAATGCTGGAGGTTGATCAGGGACTTTTAGGACCCCTTTACGCTGTGGCACGACCGGATACCATTGTGTTTCCTCCCTATCCGATCCAGACTCCACCGACCGATAGGAATCAGTTTATCGTGGGCACCTTGGACGGTCAGTATGAACTGGGTCCCTTCTTCTTCAATCCGAGCGACTCGGTGGATGCCCACCTGGAAATCAGCCGGAGCAGTTCCAGCAGTGCGGTAACGTATGACGTAGGATCCTACAGTCTGGATTTCCGGGTGAGGTTCATTGATACCTATGAAGGTTTTGCGCTTCTCGGGGGTCTGGAAGGAGGAGGTTTTGGGGCTGATGCGGGCTTTCCCTTCGGCACGCCCAGCTCCGAACGGGCTACTGATTATGATTTCGACCGGGACGGTGCTTCCAACCTGCTTGAATACGCTCTGGGGAGCGATGTGGCAGATGCCCAGGACAGGCCGACATTCGAATACGCCCTCGATGAAGTTGCCGGTGGCTGTACTGCTACCTTGACGAAGCGCCCCTTTACGGGAACCAGCCTCGAGTATTTCTTCGAATACAGCACGGATCTGCGGACCTGGACGACCATCTTGGAGGATGATCCCATCTTTGAAATCTTGCAGGATGATGAGACAACGCTGGAGGTCTCCAATCTGGCGGATTTCCCGGGACAGTTGGCAGCTCCCGCCTGCTTCCTGCGGGTGCGGGTTATAAACCGGGGGTTATAAACCGGTAGAGGCACCTGCCAGTTCTCAGACACTCTAAACTGGCACGGCCTGCGGGTCGTGCCAGTCTATTTTGGAAACAGGGCTTTGCTGGCGGTGACCTTCGTGTTGAAATACAGCGTGTCCGGGAGATCCCGAACAACTGCCGCGGAATGATTACCACCAGCGCCGAACTCTCCGGACTGGTGGATAACCTGCCGTCCAACGGTTCTCCCTTCGCGGGGATCGATCTGGAGGCGGATAATCTCCATCGTTATGCGGAACAGTTGTGCCTGATTCAAATCTCCACCGGGGAGGAGGTGATCCTCGTTGATCCCCTTGAGGTGGACGATCTCGGCCCGCTGCGAGATTATCTGGCGACCAACAGCATCTGGATGCACGGGGCGGATTTCGACATGATGCTGCTGCGCCGGGAGTTCGGAATGCTGCCGAGGATGATCTATGACACCCAGATTGCCGCCCGCCTTCTGGGTATTCTCCGGTTCAGCTATGCCAACCTTGTGGAGCAGTTCTTTGACGTCAAGCTCTGCAAGTCTTCCCAGAAGGAGAACTGGGGTCAGCGACCGCTGCCTGCGAAGATGAGTGAATACGCCAGCAACGATGTGCGCTATCTTCTGCCCCTGGCGGACAAACTGAAAGATGATCTGCGGACACGAGGACGCTTCGACTGGTTCGTAGAGAGTTGCCGGTCCGCCATGGATCGGGTCATGGAGCGCGACATGGAACGTGAGGATCCCTGGCGTATTCGGGGTGCGGGCAAACTTGACACCCAGGCCTTGTGCCTGCTCCGCGCGGTCTGGAACTGGCGCGATGGGGAGGCACGGGAGTGGGATCGCCCTCCCTTCATGGTGGTGCGAAACCAGCAGTTGATCCTGTGGGCGGAGTCACTGGCGCGGGGGGAAAAGCTGGAAACGCCGCGAAATGTGAAGGGTGGTCGCGCCAGGCGCCTGAAGGAGGCCATCGAGGAGGCCCGCCAGATTCCCCGGTCGGAGTGGCCGGAACGCCAGAGGGGAACCGGGCGGCGCTGGGACAGGGGCCAGGAGAAGCGGTATGAGGTTTTGGCCAGGAAGCGAGACAGGGCCGCCGAGTCCCTGGAAATCGAGTCGTCGGTGATCGCTCCACGGGCCGCTCTTGAGCAAATCGCCCTGGAAGATGATCCTGCCAAACACCTTCTGAATTGGCAAAGGGCTCTTCTGGAGTTGTAGTCTGGTTCAGACAGATGGTTTCGGCAGGGCAGCAGCAGGAGACGATCGGGGAAGTTGCCCTGCAATCTGCCGTTGGCGAATCGTTTCGTTTCAGGTGTTCCTCCTG
>JAAZXD010000359.1 GCA_014240355.1 Roseibacillus sp.
GCAGTGGAATTCACACCCGGAGGCGCTGGGCTCGAAGAACAAGCTGATCACCGCGGAGTGAATGACGACTACGTGGCCGAGGTGGTGCGCAGGTGCAGGGAGCTGGTAAAGAGCACGGCACGGGCGACGGTCAAGGATGTGCGGGTGTCCTATGGGACGGCAGAGGACAGGAACCTGTTGAAGGATTCCCGCCAGCCAACCGTGTTAGATGCGGTCCTGCGGGTGCTGGTATTCTCAAGGAAGAACGGGGAGAAGGTGGGCCTGCTGGTGCAGTGGAATTCACACCCGGAGGCGATGGGCTCGAAGAACAAGCTGATCACCGCGGACTTCCCGTGGGCCACAGTGCGCGAGTTGAAGAAGAACTACGAGTGTCCGGTGGCTTACTTTACCGGAACAGTTGGTGGTTTGATGGCACCTCCGCCCGGGCCGACGACCTTTGAGTATACCGAGAAGCATGGCATCGAAGTGGCGGGGTTGGCGGCGCGGGCGGTTGAGGCCGCGAAACCACTCGAGCTGACGCCCATGAAGGTGCAGGCGCAGTTGATTTACGTCCCGGTCACCAACCGGCTCTATCGCCTGGGACTCTCGATGGGGGTGCTGCGGCGGGCGGGATTTGTCTCCACGGGGGATCCCTACCGGAAAGGGCAGGCCATGAGTGCGAAGTCCCCGGATCAGCTCCTGACCATCGAGACCGAGGTGGCTCTCCTGCAACTCGGAGAGCTCTCGCTGGCAGCCATCCCGGGAGAGCTTTACCCGGAGCTTGTTTACGGGGAATTCCAGGAACCGGCCGATCCGGCGGCGGACTTTCCTGAGGCCGCTCTCGAGCCAACCATCGCAGAGACGCTGGGTGAAGAAAAGTGGATGCTCTTCGGGTTGGCCAATGACGAGGTGGGTTACCTTATTCCGAAGCGGCAGTGGGATGCCAGGAAGCCGTTTGCTTATGGCAGGAAGAAGTCGCAGTACGGAGAGGCAAACTCCTGTGGACCAGAGGCAGCTGCTATCGTGATGAAGGGTTTTGCGAGATGTGTCGCGGGACAGCAGGGGAGCGTGCAGGCCGGAGAGGGAGAGGGCAGCAAGAAGGATCCGGGTGGAGAAGCGGACCCGAGAGCTGGAAAGGCGAAAACAGAGGGTGAGAAACGGGATTGAAGGGGGCTTGGCGAGGACGATTTCCAGAGGTGAGATCTTCTGACCACGGCTATCGCCATCTCTTGTTACATAAATCGCTGAGTTTTGTAGTGGCTGCGAGGTGCTGAGGCTGTATCCTCCCGATCATGTTAGAGATCGACATCGGAGGGAAAAAGGTTCAGCTGGACTTCCCTGAGATCAAGGCGCGCTTTGTGGTGACGGGAATTGTGGTCGTGTTCATCGCAGTTGGATTGCTGACCTCCTTTTATACGGTGAAGGCAGATGAGGAAGGTGTGGTCCTGCGCTTCGGGAGGTATGAAAAAACAGAATCTCCAGGGCTTCATTTCAAACTGCCGTTCTTCAGCGACAGGGTGGAGAAGGTGGAAGTCCTGCGCCAGATGAAGCAGGAATTCGGATTTGGAACGAGGGGAAACACCAATCCCAACCAGTATTCCAGGGATCCGGAACAGGAGCAAGAGAAGGAGATGGTGACCGGTGATCTGAATGCCGCGCGCGTTGAATGGGTGGTGCAGTATCGCATCGATAAGCCACGGGAATACCTCTTCAACGTGCGTAATGCGGATGAGACCCTGCGACATGCATCCGAGTCCGTGATGCGTGAAGTGGTGGGGGACCGGACGGTGGATGAGGTTATCACGATTGGACGTCAGGAGATTGAAAGTGAAAGCTTTCGGAAACTGCAGAGTCTGGTCAACAAGTACGAAATGGGGATCAGTATCGACCAGGTCCAGCTCAAGAACGTCAAACCCCCGCGGGAGGTGGAAGAATCCTTCAATGAGGTCAACCGGGCGGAACAGGAACGTGCCACCGCCGTCAATGTTGCCAACGGGGAGTATAATAAGAAGATCCCGAAGGCGAGAGGAGAGGCAGAAAGAGCGGTCAGTGTGGCCGAGGGTTACGCCACCAAGCGGGTCAATGAAGCAGAGGGAGACGCGACCCGGTTTGAAGCTCTCTTGAAAGCCTACAAGGAGGCCCCGGAGGTCACGCGACGGCGCATGTATCTGGAGACGATGCAGGAGGTGATGCCGCTGCTGGAGCGGAAGATTATCATGGATGAGGCAGGGCAGCAGATCCTTCCTCTGCTGCAGTTGAACCAGGGAGGAGTCCAACGATGAACAAGAAGGTATTTTCAGGGTGTCTTACCGCGATCCTGGTCATGGCGGGGATTGTGGTGCTCAGCAGTGCGGCTTACACGGTGAACATGCGCGAGCAGGTGATCATCACCCAGTTCGGGGACCCGAAAGGGGACCCTGTCACGGAAGCGGGGCTCCATTTCAAGGTGCCTTTCATCCAGAAGATCAACATCATCGAAAAAAGGATTCTTGAATGGGATGGACCGCGCGACCAGATGCCTACCAAGGAGAAGACCCTGATCATGGTCGACACCTTCGGGCGATGGCAGATCACGGATCCTCTCAAGTATTTTCAACGCCTCAGGGATGAGCGCAGCGCCCAGTCCCGTCTGAACGATATCCTCGGTTCGGAAACACGGAATACCATTGCCAAGCATGAGTTGATTGAAGTGATTCGGACGACCAAGGATCGCGTTCCGACCCAGGTTGAGGAGTTGGCGAATGCCGATCTGGGCGGTGAGGTAGGGGTTCTGTCCGAGATCTCCCGTGGACGCACAGCGCTGGAAAAGGATATCTTTGAAAAGAGCAAAATAAAGTTGAAGGAATTTGGGATTGAGTTGCTGGATGTCCGTTTCAAGCGGGTGAACTATAATCAAAGCGTGGAGAGACAGATCTATCAGCGGATGATGTCAGAGCGGAAACAGATCGCGGAGCGGTTCCGCTCGGAGGGTGCCGGGGAGGCGGCCAAGATCACCGGGCAGATGGAGAAGGACCTTAATGTGATTGAATCGGAGGCCTACCGGAAGGTCCAGGAGATCAAGGGGGAAGCGGACGCCAAGGCGACCGGGATTTACGCCGCCGCCTACAACAAGAGTCCACAGGCCGCAGAGTTTTATGAGTTCTCCCGGACGATGGAACTTTACCCGTTGATCATCGGGGGAAAAAGCACGGTGGTCCTGTCTACCGATAGTGACCTGTTCAAGTACTTGAAGCAGGTGCACCCTGATCCGCTGCCGCAGGGCGATCCCATAGGAGAGGGAGAGGAGTAGGATAACGGGGCAGAGCACCCGGACAAGTGGGGCGGGACGACCTTGCCTCACCACGGGTGGACGGAAGCGGCGATCGATCCAGGATCCGGCGGACCAGGAAGTGAGGGTCTCCTCAGGAGGCGAGGGCCTGCAGATGGGCGGCCACCGACCTGGCCAGCGCCTCGAGGTTGTA
>JAAZXD010000035.1 GCA_014240355.1 Roseibacillus sp.
CTGTCCTGCGATGGGCCGACCGGCGCCATAGCGGAACTCAAAGGCGGCGCGGTTTTCCACGAGGAGAAGCCGTTCCCCGGCCTCCAGAGTGGTGATGTCGCCGGCACTGAAATCGAATTCGATACCCTCCACGAAGCGAAGACCCTCAAGATTGACGGTGCTTGTTCCGGCATTGAACATCTCGAGGAACTCGAAGTCCTCACTGTCATCGAAGCCGGCCGAGATCTCCGCGGCGGAGGCCGGTCCGGGATTGTACATCAGTTCCGACACCACGAGATTGCCGTAATTCTGTTCCGGGACGAAAAGTGCCTCATTGAGGGCTGACCATTCGCCGTTCTCGAGGGCACGGGTGCGCACAGTGGCAATCTCATCGAGGGTGATGGTGCTCTCATAGAGTTGGGCGGTGTCTGAAACTGCACCCCCCGGAGCCCGCGGATCGGTTCCGTCGGCAGTATAGTATATTTCCCCGGATGGTGCACTGATGCGGATCTGGCGATCGGGGAGATCTCCGCCAAATGGGGAGAATGTGGGAGCGGTGATGTCGGGATAGAGTCCTGCGGCTCGGTACCTCGCGACCATATCGCGGGAAAGGCGGCGCAGGCTACTCCGCATGAGGTTGGTCTGGTAGCTTTTCCAGGAGGCGGGAGTCTGCATGTTCCAGCGGGCTGACTCGGCCAGAAAGCTGACTTCGATCTCGTCAACCCGGGCCTGCAGCCGACTGATACAGTTCCCGGGGGTGAGGGCTCCGTCGTTGAAGAAGTGCTTGTGGATGCGGTCGGCCAGCAGCATCTCATAATCGGGGTGGGCTTCCTGCCGGAGGCGGGTCATGAGATTGAGGGGGCCCTGGTGGTGGATGGAGTTGGAGGCCCCCCGCAACCAGCCGTCCGCGTCCTTGAGGAAGAACTTGAAAGGGACCGCCAACTGCACCGCTCCGGCGGCACGAAACTCGGACTCGCTGTTGCCGCTGGCCCACAGGATCATGAAGTCGATGATGTTGGGGATGTCGATGTAGCGGCGGGTTGCGTGGAAGGTGGTGGGCCGGTTGACGAGGGCCTGGGCCTGGTTCCAGAAGCGGCCGGTTCCGTTATAGACGATGCCGGGGAGGAAATCCCCACCGGTGTTGTTGGCATTGATGGCCTCGTAATTTTCCCTGGCTCCACCGAAGTACTCAGAAAACATGGCCGCGTTCCAGCGCTCCCGGAGGTGATACTGACCCCAGTACTGTCCGTTCAGGTAGACGTGTACGAATCGCCCGTGGGGAGCGATATTGCCCATGGCGAGCATGGTGTCGTCGGTGAATCGGTTGGACATGTAGGCGCCCCGGGACTGCATGTCGTGATTGCCGGAACGCAGATCCATGCTGTCGAACTGGTCGGCCGGGGGAATCGTCTGGTAATCGTGGCCATCGAAGACGGGGAACCGTAGTTTGGCCGGTCCATACTGGGAGCGGAAATTCAGCCGGATGCTGCGCTTTGTGAAATCGGTATAATAGTTGCCGTAACGCTTCATGCCGATGTCCATCTGGGTGCTGCCGGCTTCGAAGTTGATGAACTCCACGGAAGCCTGTTTCTCGGTGCGATCCACGTCTCCGGGAAAGACAAGCGAGATGGAGGGCACTGCCTTCAGGGCGTCATGCATCTGGGGGCCATAGACCGGGTTCTCCGTAATGTTGGCATTCATACTGCGCAGGGCCACGACGTCGGCCGGGAAGATGTAGGTTTGAGTATCCACGTTGGTGGGAACCAGTCCCGGTTTGAATGCGGCGGCGCGCAGGACGGTGGTGGCTTCGATCGAGACCGGTCCGGTGTAGACCAGTCCGGTGCGGCTGGAGGGCCTGGATCCATCGATGGTGTAACGGATGACGGCTCCCTCGGTGGCACTCGTGACCGCCACTTCGATGGGATTGTCGAAGAACCCGCGATCGATGGAGAAGGCAGTGTCCGCCACGAAGCCGGTAAAACCCTGTTCGTTGGTTGTGCCCGGGCTGGTGGAGGTAAAGTAGCCCTCCCGCAGGGCCCCGGCGTCGAATCCATAGGAGACGTCCGGGCGTTGGACCGGATAGGGAGCGAACTCGTTGAGGATGGTGGTGCCATCCGGCTTGACGAGGGCGAGATATTCACCATCGCGGTCGAGATTGAAGTTCGTGTGCAGTTCACTGCCCGCCACCGCACGATTGTTTCCGGAGGCGAAGACGAGGAGATAGCCGCCGGGTGCGAGGGTGACGCCGGGGAAGCGCCACATCGTCAGGTTGTCCGGGTCGTCGGTGAGGTAGTAGCCGTCCAGTGAGGAGGGTTGCCCGGTGGGGTTGAAGATTTCAATCCAGTCGGAATGTTCGTTATCTTCATCGATCTGGACACTCTTGTTGTCGGCCATGAACTCGGTGATGAGCGGTTCCCCGGGGGCAACCACGGCGATGCGGATGTCCTGCGATTCGCTGCCACGGGCGTTGCTGGCGGTCAGCGTGTAGGTAGCGGTTTCGTCGGGGGAGAAATCCACTCCCTGCCTTGCGGTAACGTCGATGCCATCGAGGGTGAGGGTGGTGGCATTGACGACATCCCAGTTAAGGGAGACGGAAGTTCCCGGTGCAACCAGGCTCTGGTCGGCGGTAAAGTTGTAGATGAGGGGAAGGGTCGAAACCTCTACCGCCAGGCTGGCCTTGCTCGTGCCGTTGGGCCATTCGACGCTCAATGAGTAAACAGTAGTGGTTCCTGGTCCTGTCTCAAGGGTGATGCTGCCTTCCCCGTTCACGGTCCGGGCCGTGACGTCGCCCACGCCCTGATCGATGGTCACGGTGGTGATGCTGGAGTTGACCGACCAGGAGAGAGTGACTGGTGCGTCCGGAGGGATGAAACTCCTGTCGACCGTAAAGCCGCTGATGCCCGGATCGGGCAGGGAGAGATCCAGTTCGATGTGCCCGGCCTCACCTGCCGGAGCGGTTCCCGGGAACGCCCCGCTACTCACGATTTCGCCCGGGCTCCCTTCATTGTCAGAGTAAAGATTGACGGCGACATCCTCCAGGCGCTCCAGACAGCACGCGTCTTCCCGTCCGAACAGGCGGACAAGGCCGATGGACTCCGTGCGGCCCAGGTCGAGCATGTAGCGGGCAAGCGTTCCGGCTACGTGGCGGGTGGACCAGACCGCATTGCTCCGCTCGAGATCTCCGTCGAAGACGCCGGTGGGATCTCCGTGATCGAGGAGGGTGGTGGTGTGGGCGGGGACAACCGAAGGGGTGCCGTCCTGCACCAGGTTATTGCTGCTGGTTCCGTCCTCATCCGCTTCATCGGGCGAGACCCCGATGCGGAAGACCTCCATCTCCGAAAGATGCAGGCGGGTATTGTCCGGGTCGTTCTTTATCACCTCGATGAAGCGTGCTTCCGCCCCGATCACGCGAGGCGCATTGAGAACGTTTACCTCCAGTCCGGCCTCCACCGATCCCTCCACATTGGTGGCGGTCAGGGTATAGGTGGTTGAGATGAGGGGGCTGACGGCCAGGGTGGTGATGGCGGTGACATCCACTCCGTCAAGACTGAGGGATTCGGCGTCAGTCACGATCCATTCCAGGCTCACGCTGGTGCCGGATGGGACAGAGAGCTGGTTAGCGGAGAAAAGTTCGATCCGTGGAAGAGCGCCATCCGAGGGAAGGGATGAGAAGAGGAGGGCCGCGCCAGAAAGAAGCGTGCCCAGGAGAGGAAGGGAGCGAGTCATGGGGTTTGGGTGCTGAAGATTTGCAATATGGCGAGACGGGGGGGCTTGAGGCAAGCTCACAACCTTCTCCGCCTTGGAGCTTCGGCCCTTTCGGTTGGGGTTCTTCCGCGGCCCGGCCCCGAAAACAAGTCAACCGGGAGAGGTTTCCCTGTCCCGGCTGGTTGGGTGGAGCGGGTGAACGGATTCGAACCGTCGACATTCACCTTGGCAAGGTGACGCTCTACCACTGAGCTACACCCGCATCCATGGGGCGCCTAGATACACCCCCGGGTCCGGCCCGCAAGCCCTTTTTCGCTCCCGGAGAAGGGCTTGCGGGGTTCCGACACGGAAAAAACTCGTATCCTTCGGGGGGGATTCCCGGTTAAACCCCTCCCGCGGCATGAACAAGCTTGAGGAAATCACCGCCCACAAACGTATCGAGGTGGAGCCCCTCGTTTCGCTCGCGGCCAAGCTGAAGGCACAGGCGTTGCAACGGAACGAGTTCAGGGGATTCCGGACCGCTTTGGATCGAGGATCCGATCAGCTCGGCGTAATAGCCGAAGTGAAGAAGGCCTCCCCTTCGGCCGGCGTGATCGACCCGAACTTCGATCCTCTCCGGCAGGCGCGCATGTATGTCGACGGTGGAGCGTCCTGCATGTCGATCCTCACCGATAAGAAGTATTTCCAAGGCTCTCTCACGTATCTCACCGAGATTTCGAAGGAGTCCCCTGTTCCGCTCCTGCGCAAGGACTTCACTGTTCACGAGGCGCAGATCTACGAGGCGGTCATCGCGGGAGCAGACGCCATCCTGCTCATCGTGGCCTGTCTTTGTGACGAGGATTTGCACAGGTTCTACCACACCGCCCGCGACCTGCAGCTGGATGTCCTGGTGGAGGTGCACGATCTGCCCGAGATGGAACGGGCCATCGATCTGGGAGCGGACCTTATCGGGATCAACAACCGCAACCTGAAGACATTCCAGACCGACCTGGTTGTCACCGAGCGGCTGATCGAGGAGGCCCCGGACCACGTTACCGTCGTTTCGGAGTCCGGGATCAGGAGCGTGGGCGATGCCCAGCGAGTGCTCGATGCGGGCGCCAATGCCATTCTGGTGGGCGAGGCTCTCATGCGGGCCAACGTTCCGGGTGAGGAGGTGCAGTCCTATCTCGCGCTGACTGCTTCGGGGACTGGGCGGGGAGATCCAGCATGATGATGACCGTAATACCGGGAGGGATCTGGCCGAGGCTCAGGGTCGGTGCGCCAGTCGCCCTTCCCCGAGCCTTGACCCTTGCCGGTTGAGAGCGGATAACCGTCCCACCAATCACGTGAAACCGCACGAGCTCTTCAAACAAGTCGCACCCGCCATCGTGGCGGAACTCTTCACCACCTTCCGCGAAGAGGAACGCGAGGTCTACAAGAGCGCCTTGGCCAGCTTGGCCCAGTCGCGCAAGTTGCGGCCGGTCTTCATCCAGAAAAAGCCGGTGGTGGAGCAGATCGCCTGGATGCACAAGACGCTGAAGCTGCGTGGTAGCGACACGATCGGGGAGCATCTCCTGCAGGTCTGGTTCATGAAGTTCCAGCAACCCCTTCTCATCGGGTTCTGCGATGGAATGGGGATCAATCACAATGGAGAGGGTTCGGTGGAGGGCGAACTCCCGGCCGAGATGGATGCCACCAAGCTCAAGGAGACGGTTGACGGGCTCTATGCCGACTTCAATCCCAAGGTTGTTTCCCTCTATTTGTATCTCTTCAACCTCCAGCGGCCCGGCGGATGGGATGCCCTGACCGACATGTTGGCCAACGACGGGCGCATCGTGCTCGGAATTGATCCGGAGCCCCGGCTGGAGCCGGAAGGGGCTTCCGCAGGGGAGGCGGCACCTGAGGCAGAACCTGAGGCAGAACCTGAGGCAGAACCTGACGTTTCTGAGGAGGAGTAGGGCGAGGAAAGGGATGAACCCCGCCGGGGCTTACGGAGCGTCCCTGATCTGCTCCACCGGTTGAGGCGGGGGGATGCGTTCGGGAATCGGAACGGCACGCGGAGGGATTTCCTCCTCCACCGGGATGGCCCGTGGTGGCGGTTCTTCCGGCACTGGTTGGGCCGGTGCCGGCGGAGGGGCTGGGGGCTCCTCGGGGACGGGCAGGGCCTTCGGCGGGACAGCGACAGGAGGCCGCACTCTCGGAGTGACCCGCACCGGGACGACCTCCTCAGGGGGGATCTGCTTACGCATGAGAATGTCGACGCGCCGGTTGATGGCCTGCTGGTCCTGGTCGCCTTCCTGGACCTTTGGCTTGGAGCGGCCGTAGGCACGGACGATGATGTGGGTGCTGTCGAGACCAAGGGAACTGACCAGCCAGTTCTTCACAGCCTGTGCGCGTTTGTGTGAGAGTTCAAGGTTGTAGGAATCAGTGCCGAAGAGATCCGAGTGTCCCTCCAGGATGCAGTACATTTCCGGGTTGCGGTCAATGAGCATGCCGAGCTTCATGAGACCGAGCCTGGCATTTTGCCGGAGTTCGGCCCTGTTGAACTCGAAGAGGAGGTCACTCGGGAGTGCGGCCCGGCCCTTGTCGAGCTGGTCGACATCGAAGTTGAGGTAGCGGCCTAACTCGGTGTAGCCCTTCATCAGACCGTTTTCTTCCAGTCCGTTTGCACCACGGACCGCAGCGTCCTTGAGGAAGGAATCGGGATCGGGGATATCGGCGGAGATGCTGCCTTCCTCGATGATCACCCGGCCTTCGGGGACTTCGGTGAATATTGGTTCATTACGTCCGAGTTCCGCAAGGTTGGCCTGCACCTCCGGAGCCTTGAGCGGTTCGAGGAGTTGACCGTTCTCCTCCCCGATCTTTGCCGGCTTGAGTGGCTCGAGCGCCACCTTGGGTTTTTCCAGGTCGGGGACGATATCGATCTCGGTGTCGTCAAGTTCAGGGATGAGCTCTTCGATCTCGGTGAGGAGATCTTCCGCCTCCTTCGGCGGCTCGATTGTTTCGTTTTCAGCCACGGGCGCCACAACCTCTTCGGGCAGTTCCTCGATTTCGCCCACCTGGAAGGTCTGGGAAGTCCATTCGAAGTCAGCCAGTTCGAACAGGAGATTAAAGCGACCAAGGGCCCAGAGCCCAACCGCATGGATTAGCACCGCCGCACTCACCGCGAGCAGGACCCAGAAGCCGAATTTCCGGCGGCGGGAACCCTGGTAGCGGCCAGCTCCCATGCGGGCGGAATCCCAAGTATAACGTGAATCGATACTCATGCGGTCCTGTTCAGTATAACGCCACGGAGCGCGGCCTCAATTCAGACAAAAGCGATTATATTGCTCAAAACCCCCGGAGTTTCCCGATAAGGCGCCTGAAAAGGTGTCTGGACCAGGCCGCGGCGGCTTCCGATATCAACGGAAGAACTGGTTTTCTGGTCCCTTCCGGCGGTAGTCGAATCTTCCCGGGCGCGTGGCTGGGAACGCTTCCGCCACTCCCTGGGGCTCCACTGAATTCGGGATTTCTTCAATCAGTAACGCGTAGTCCGTCTGCCGGATGCGTGTGGAGGGCGTAATCAGGTCGCTGCCGTCTTTCTGCTGATGACCCCCGTTTGCCGGGATTCGGTGGACCTTTTGCACCTTTGGGTCTTTGCGCTTCTCCCTCCATCCGCTATCGCTCTGCTGTGAGCGCGAGCTGCGACACCATCGGCGTTGGCCTGGCAGGATTCGGCACGGTCGGATCCGGGGTCTGGAATACCCTGGCGCGCAGCGGAGACCTGATTGCGGATCGCGCCGGAGACGGGTTGAAGTTTGAGATCCGCCGGATTGTCGTAAGGGATCCTGGGAAGGAGCGGGAAGCAACCGCGCCAGCTGAGCTCTTTACGACCGACTGGCGTCTGATGGTTGAAGATCCCTCCGTGGATGTGGTGGTGGAGTTGATCGGTGGAACGGACGCGGCCTACGAACTGGTAGCCGCGGCGCTCACGGCCGGCAAGCCGGTGGTCACTGGCAACAAGGCGCTTCTGGCAGAGCGGGGAGGTGATCTGTTTGCGCTCTCCCGTGAACACGACACCCCCATCCATTTCGAAGCGGCGGTGGCGGGAGGGATTCCCATCATCAAGGCGGTGCAGGAATCCCTGGTGGGCAATCGGGTCAGTTCGATAACCGGGATCATTAACGGCACCTCAAACTACATTCTCATGCGCATGACGGAGGGGGAGCTCGATTATCCCGCCGCGCTCAGGGAAGCCAAGGAACTGGGCTACGCCGAGGTTGACGAAACTCTCGATGTCAATGGATGGGATGCTGCCCACAAGGCGATTCTGCTGGGGACGATTGTCCATGGATTCCTCATTGATGCGGAACAGGTCTACGTTCGCGGAATCGAGTACGTTCGGCCGCTCGACATCCGCTTCGCCAAGGATCTCGGTTATGTGGTGAAGCTCCTGTGCATCGTGCGCGAACACGGGGACGGGTCCATCGAGATCCGTACTCAGCCTTCCTTTATCCCAAATTCGCACATTCTCGCCTCGGTTAATGACGTTTTCAATGCGGTGGCGGTGCGGGGGGACGGGATTGGCGATGCGCTCTTCTACGGACGGGGTGCGGGACAGGATCCCACCGCCTCTTCGGTAGTGGCCGATCTGGTGGAAGCGGGGCGCTTTCTGCGGCAGGGCAGGGGATCCGGCCACCGTGGGTTCCTGCCCTATCGGGAAAAGGGAACCCTCAAGCCCATCGACGAGACCGAGACCGCTTACTATGTGCGCTTCCCGGTGACCGATCGCCCTGGCGTGGTGGCCGATATCGCCTCGTTGCTGGCTGAGGCCGGCATCGGAATCAGTGGAACCCACTCTCCGGTTGATCCCGCCCAGCCTGATGCGGAGTTCGTCGACATGGTTTTCCTTCTACACACCTGCCCTTTTGGAATTCTCAAGGGGGCCCTGAAGAAGATCGAATCCCTCGACTGCGTGACGGAGCGTCCCGTGGTCTTCCGTATTGAGACGCTATAGGCCCTGCCACGGTCTCCAGATCACGCGGCCACCTTGATTTGCCCCCGCTTCCCCTAGTTGGGCCGACTGTCGGGATCACCGGTCCAGTAGACATTGGCCTGGCCGTTGACGGCCTGACCCATGGCATCGGTGAGATCCTCGAAGCTGAACTCCTCCACGTGGCCATCGATGAACAGGATGTGGCCCTTGCCCTTGTAGCGGCCCACGAAATTCTTGGCATTGGCCTTGGATCCACCATCAAATCCGCCCTGGAGCTTGTTGGTCTTCTCGCCCTTCTTCACCCCGCGTTCAAGAAAGGCCACGGTTCGGTCCTGATGCTGGATGCCGGCGAGATTGGCGGGGGTCTCGGTTCCGTCTTCGGCCTTGACCTGCAGGCTGCTGTTGAACCCGAAGGCGAAATAGGGCTTTCCTTCCTTTTTGGTCTTCGGATAGGCCGCACCGGAGAGGAAAAGGGGATAGCTCCTCTGGTAGAATTGCGAGGCGGGGTTGTCGCCCAGTTCGCTTACCGGGGTCGCGGCGATCTGCTTTGTGAGGGCATTGTACCAGACCGTCTCGGCCTCTGGCTTGGCGGCATTGAGCCAGTCATCCTTGCCGGGGGCGTCCTCAAGGGGAAATTCACCATTGTTGTCATCGAGATACCCCCTCAGGGCCTCACCGATGCGACTCATCTTCTGGAGGGCTTCGGCCTTGCTCCGCTTGATCTTTCCAGAGTTCAGGACGGTCGTGCCGATGCCGATGGCGATGACCAGCACGGCGGCCCCGACAAGGATCTCCATCATGCGTGACTTCCCGGAGCGGAGGGCCGGATTGGATCTGCGACGATTGTTCATGGGAGGAGGGCGCGGAAGCGTGACCTGAGATAACCCACCCCCTGCACAACCCACTTGCAAGCCTACAATTCCGCTCCTCCATACCCCAATTGTCCCATTTGCAGTGGGAAATGGGTCTGTGCCAGCGGGCAACTCACCATTTCATGAGGTCAAGAGAGCTTGCAGAAGCTCCATGCAGGATTCTAGTTTTGGACTCATGAAGATTGCCTATCTGCTCTCGTCCGTCGCCCTCCCTGCCCTGCTGACCTTGACTGTTTCAGCCGGTCCACTCGTGTATGAAGGTTCCAGGGGAGCGGGGAAGGGCAAGCACCTCGTCTTTGTCGCCAGTGACCATGAGTACAAATCGGAGGAAACTCTTCCCGCCCTCGCGCGGATCCTGGCCAGGCATCATGGGTTCAAATGTACCGTCCTCTTCGGAGTGAACGACAAGGGGGAGATTGTCCCGGGGCATTCCAATGTCCCGGGCCTGGAGGCTCTTAAGGCGGCAGATCTCATGGTGGTTTTCACCCGCTTCCAGAACTGGCCCGACGAGCAGATGCAGCACTTTGTCGATTACCTGGACCGGGGAGGGCCCATTGTCGGCCTGCGCACGGCCACTCATGGGTTCCAGATCCCGGGCAACAGCAAGTGGGCCAAGTACGGCAACGGTTATGGTGGAGAGGAATACAAGGGCGGTTGGGGCCGCCAGGTTTTGGGCGAGAAGTGGGCCGGTCACTACGGCGGCAACCATCGACAGAGTACCCGCCTCGATATCGTGCCGGACCAGAAGGATCACCCCATCCTGCGGGGTGTAAAGGACATGTGGGCCCAATGCGGCGGTTACAAGGCGGCTCCCCTTGCCCCCAGCACCGTTCTCGCCATGGCCCAACCCTTGCAGGGGATGACGCCGGACTCCCCGCCCAACCAGAAAATGCCTCCTGTGCCCGGGGCCTGGACACGGAGCTACCGGGGCAAGTCGGGAAAGCAGGGACGTGTTTTCACCAGCACCTACGGGGCCTCCAATGACATTCTCAGCGAAGGCTACCGTCGGCTTCTCATCAATGGGTGCTTCTGGGCGGTGGGACTGGAGGACCAGATCGTTCCCGGGGCCGAGGTCCGCCTGGTTGGTCCCTTCAATCCGACCTGGGGCAGGGGTGGGGGTCGGCGCAAACCGGGAACCAGGCCTGCAGACATGGCAGGGTGGGAGACGCCGATCGTGCCGTTGGCGAAGTAGACGATCCGGCATCGAGGGATCTCGAATTTCCAGCCCGGCAGCTGTGCCCGTCCCGGAGATGGGCCAGCTTTCCTGAGATGGCGGCGAGGATGCCCGGAAGGTAAAAGGGGGGAACTGAAGCTTGCCCTCGCCGTCGGGGACCGCTAACCCGTCAGCGCTCTGGCTACGCGATACGTCGTTCCCGTCCCTTCATGAGGGGGCCGATGGATGGATGCAGGCAGGGCAACCCCTTGTTTCTCATGCTCATCGTTCAAAAATACGGCGGCACCTCGGTCGACTCCTTTGAGCGCATCCGTAATGTCGCCAGACGCATCAAGTCCCTTCTGGATGAAGGGAACGAAGTTGCGGTGGTGGTGTCGGCCATGGGAGGGGTCACCGACAAGCTCATCGCCATGGCGCAGGAAATCTGCGAGGAGCCGCCCGATCGCGAAATGGATGTCCTGATCTCGACCGGCGAGCAGCAGTCCATCGCCCTGGTGACCATGGCTCTCAACCAGATCGGAGTGAAAGCGGTCTCCATCACCGGTCGCCAGGCCGGAATGAAGACCTCCGGTTCTCACACCAGGGCGCGGCTCGAAACCATCGACTCCACTCTCAGCCAACGCTACCTGATGGAAGGCAAGGTGGTCATTGTGGCAGGGTTCCAGGGGATCAACGAAGAAGGTCTGATCCAGACCCTCGGTCGCGGGGGATCAGACCTCTCTGCAATCGCCTTCGCCTCATCGATCAATGCCGACCTGTGTCAGATCCTCACCGATGTCGATGGGGTCTACAGTGCTGATCCACGCGTGGTGCCGGATGCGCGCAAACTCCCCGAGATTTCCTATGACGAACTCCTCGAACTCGCCTCTGTCGGCACTAAGGTGATGCAGTCGCGCTCAGTTGAATTCGCCAAGAAGTACGGCGTGAAATTTGAAGTCCGTTCCTCCCTCAACAACAACCCCGGTACTATTGTGACAGAAGAACACGAAGCCATGGAAGCTGTCGTCATCCGAGGAGTCTCCATCGAGCGCTCCCAAGCCCGCGTTACCATCACGGGCATCCCCGACGAACCAGGAATGTCCGGCCGCATCCTCGGTGTGCTGGGAGACGATGAGATCAATATCGACATGATCGTTTCCAATATTGCGCACGATGGCTACGCCCGCCATTCGTTCACGATGCACACCAACGATCTCGGACGGGCCCAGGCTGCGCTCAAGCCGGTTCTCTCTGAACTGGGCGGGGATGCCAACCTTGAGACCGAGGCGGGCATCGCGAAACTCTCAGTGGTCGGCATCGGGATGCGCTCGCACTCCGGAGTGGCGGCCCAGATGTTCAAGGCTCTGGGCGAGGGCGGGATCAACATCGGAATGATCAGCACTTCCGAGATCAAGATTTCGATCACGGTGGAGGAAACGCGGATTGAAGATGCGGCCCGCGTGGTGCATGCGGTGTTTGGTCTGGACAGTGCTCCGGCATAGAATGAGTCGGCTTGCGGGGCCCGAGGGCCGACGAAGGGCAGGGCGGGCCCCTGTTCATGGGTCCTGTCGTGCAAATGACGAGAACCGGATAAATCAGCAAGAATTCGCGTTCATTCGGTCGAATTAGGCGTTCTAATCCAGCTGTGTTTTCCACCGCCCTTCAATCCCGACTCCACCGCACTCTCGGGGAGATCAAGCAGGCGGGTCTCTACAAGCAGGAGCGTTTCATAGGCTCCCCACAGAGTGCCCTCATCACGCTGCAGGACGGGCGTGAAGTCCTCAATATGTGCGCCAACAATTACCTGGGACTGGCTGACCATCCCGAGGTGGTGGAGGCAGCCCGTGCGGCCCTGGAGCGCTGGGGATTCGGGACGGCGTCGGTGCGGTTCATCTGTGGCAGCCAGAGCGTGCATCGCCAGCTGGAGGACACCATCACTGCTTTTCTGGGCACCGAAGATACCATCCTCTATCCCTCCTGTTTTGACGCCAATGGAGGGCTCTTTGAGACGCTTCTCACCGCCGAGGATGCCGTTATTTCCGACAGTCTCAATCACGCCTCCATCATCGATGGCGTCCGGCTCTGCAAGGCGCAGCGCTATCGCTATGACAACAACGACCTGTCCGATCTTGAAGCCAGGTTGCAGGAGGCGGAGGCTGCCGGAGCTCGTCAGAAACTGATCACTTCCGACGGGGTATTTTCCATGGATGGGGTGATCGCGCAGCTCGATGGTATTCACGAACTGGCTGCCAGGTATGACGCGCTCGTGCATTTCGATGACTGTCACGCCACCGGATTTCTGGGTTCGAGGGGGCGTGGCACGCACGAGCATTGCGGTCTTTTCGGCAAGATCGACCTCACCACCTCCACTCTGGGCAAGGCGCTCGGGGGTGCTTCGGGGGGCTACACCTCGGGACGCAGGGAGATCATTGATCTGCTGCGCCAGCGTTCTCGCCCCTACCTGTTCTCTAACAGCCTGGCTCCAGCCATCGCGGCCGCGTCGCTCAAGGTTTTCGAGTTGCTGGAGTCCTCAACCGAGTTGGCCGACCGCGTAAAGGACAACACCGCCTATTTCCGGGAAGCCATGGCCCAGACGGGTTTCCGGATAGCAGGCGCCGATCACCCCATCACGCCCGTTATGCTGGGCGATGCCGCTCTGTCGCAGCGCTTCGCGGAGAAACTCCTTGAGCGCGGGGTCTACGCGGTTGGCTTCTTTTACCCCGTGGTTCCGCAGGATACCGCGCGCATCCGTACGCAGGTTTCGGCGGCCCACACCCGGGAGCACCTCGATCTCGCGGTGGAGGCCTTTGCCAGAACCGGCCGGGAGCTGGGCGTCATTTAATTACCGCAGAGGGCGGGTACGCATTTACAGGCCCGTTCCTTCGTGCGGAGATTGTCCATTGTCACCGTGCCGATCAGGATTGCCCCTCCCATCCTGGGCCGGGGGCCGCGGTGAGGGGATGGGTTGTGAAAGGAAATGCCTTTCAGGGGCTCGGCATGAACATCCATCCCGGGCAAACCGCTGCTCAGGCAATAATCTTGTTGATCACCTTCCCTGCGACATCCGTCAACCGGAAATCACGCCCGCTGAAATGATAGGTAAGCTGCTCGTGGTCGATTCCCATCAGGTGAAGAATTGTGGCATGCACGTCATGGACGGATGTGCGGTCAACCGCGGCATGGTAGCCGATCTCGTCGGTTTCGCCGTAGTTTGTCCCCCCCTTGATACCCCCCCCAGCCATCCACATGGTGAAGCCGAAAGGATGATGATCGCGACCACTGCC
>JAAZXD010000360.1 GCA_014240355.1 Roseibacillus sp.
AGACAGGATATAATCAAAACGACTTCATCTTGTCGTGAGCTGCGTAATTCGAGGGAGACGCAGCAGAGGAATAAGCAGCAACCGCAGCCGCCGTAGAAGTGGGCGGAGACCATGACGCATGGAGCAGCCGCCGCGATGCGATCATCGAGGGCGGTGAGAAGGAAGGTCTGGGTGCCGCCGCCGGAGGCCCCCGTTACGCCCACCCGCCCGGGGTCGACTCTGGGCAGGGAGAGCATGAAGTCGACGGCCCGGATGCTGTTCCAGCACTGGAGGCGCAGGACCTGGTCCCCGTGATTGTGATTCCATCCCTGCTTGCGGGAATCAGAATAGCCGACCATGTCATAGGAAAAAACAGCAGCCCCCATGCGGGCAAGGGTGGCGCAGCGGTACTGCATCTCCGGTCGGAGGCGTCCCTCCTTGGTGTAGTTCGGGTCCCGGGCGTGGCCGTGGGGACAGAGGATGGCGGCCATGTTCTCCGAGGGGTTGGAAGGGAGGTAGAGGTTTCCGCAGAGGAAGAGGCCGGGTGCAGTTTCAAGGGCCACGTTTTCGACCGTGTAGCCGGGGTGGCTGCGCTTGGAGTGGCGGAGCGGGTTGAGGGGCGTCCGGCGGGGGAGCGGATGCAGGGCGGCCCCTTCCAGGATGCCCTGGCGAACTGCGGCGCGACGTTTTTTCCACGCCTCCAAGTCGGGGATCTTCCTGGTGATGCGATCCAGTTCGGCCTTCCCCTGCTCCGGCTTGAAATAACCGCCCCGGCGCAGGGAGGGCTTGTTTTCCGCCTGAGCGAGGGAGCAGAGAACAGAGGCGGCGAGCAAGGTGGCGAGCGGGCGAGGCATGCGGTCATTCTGGGAGGGGATGAATGAAGCGGAAGGGAAAACAGAGAGATGACCGATGGTTAAAGTGCAGGATGCTGAAAATGCCCGTGTTCATCCTCGAAGGGTTCGCACCGAGCCCGGTATTGCATGTATTAGCGCCTTTCCGGCGGGCTCCGGGTGGAATGGAATAATCCGGGACGAAAGAAGCGGAGCTGCCCAAGCGGGCCTGGGAAACCGAATTTTCGAGAGATCGCGCGATAATTGAGGATTAAAGCGGGAGAATGACCGCTCTAGCGCGACATATAAAAAACTTAAATTAAGTAACTTATGACTTAAATTGGAGGATTCAGAGAAACCTCTTGCTGATGAGACTCATTCTCATTAATAACTTTCCAAGCTTTTGAGAGAGCCTCAACTGGCACCGCTCTTTGCGGGTAACCAATCCGACAAACTGAAAATGAGAACTACTAAGATCCGGCGGGCCTCTAGGCCTCTTATCCTTGGCCTTGGAATCCTGGCAGCTCTCGCACAAGTGACAGCGAAAGGGGAAGAGGCCATTGACGAAGCCTATAACAATGGCAGCACCAACTATGGTGGTAACAACTGGTTTGAGCGTACCGCTTTGGGGGGCTACGGCGAGTTGCACCTCAACCTGAATAGCGACAAGGACAACGCGATCGACTTCCACCGCTGGGTACTTTTCGTCAACCATCGTTTCAACGACCGCATCACCCTCAACTCGGAATTGGAGCTGGAGCACTCTCTTTCGGGAGACGGCAAGCCCGGGGAGGTGGAGCTGGAGCAGGCCTACATCGACATGGCCTTCGATGGCGGGATGCACCTGAAGGCCGGTCTCTTCCTGGTTCCCGTGGGGACCCTCAATGAGAGACACGAGCCGGATACCTTCTACGGGGTTGAGCGCAATCCGGTTGAGAAGAATATTATTCCGTCAACCTGGTGGGAGGCCGGTCTGGCCCTGTCCAAAAGCACCGAGGGCGGTCTCTCGTGGGATCTTGCAGTGCACTCCGGACTGAAGACGGATGCCTTCAGCATCCGCGGCGGACGTCAGAAGGTTGCCAAGGCAGTGGCCGAAGACGCCGCCGCTACGGCCCGCGTCACCTACAGTGGCCTCTCCGGGGTTAATGTCTCCGCCTTCGCCAACTATCAGTCTGATATTTCGCAGGGTGGGGGAGCCGATGCCTCGGCCCTGCTCCTTGGTGCGACGGCTGATGTCCAGATGGGCGCTTTCCGCCTGCGCGGGCTGGTTGCAAGCTGGGATATTGATGGCGCCGCCGCAGCAGCAGCCGGCAAGGATGAGCAATGGGGATACTACATCGAGCCTTCCTACGGCTTCGATATCGGCAATGGCAAGATGGGGGTCTTTGCGCGTTATCATGAATGGGACACTGGTGGCGGTGAGATCGATTCGGTTTCGGTCGGGGTCAATTACTGGCCTGTCGATCATGTCGTCTTCAAGGGCGACTACACTGACGAGGACGGAAATGATTCCTTCAACCTCGGAATGGGTTACAGCTTTTAATTGTTGAGCACAGCGTGTTGCTACGCGTTTTAACACTCATAACCCTGGTCGCCGCCTCCCTTTCGGGGAAGGCGGCGACTACGGTGTACCAGAAGCCCTCCGAATTCATCCGGTCGGCTTGTGGGGGACAGATTCCGCCCACCAGGATGCTCACCCTCACGGCGGTCGACCAGAGCCGTATCAAGCGTCTGCTGGGCCATGAGTACCGGCCCTCCAAGGTCCGTTACTGGATGTCCGGCAGGCGCATGGTAATCATTCTGGAGGAGGTCGGGAAGACCCAGCCGATCACCACGGGATACGTGGTGAGTGGAGGAAAGATCGAGCAGGTGAGGCTATTGATCTACCGGGAGACGATCGGGGCTGAAGTCAGGCGGACCTCCTTTACCAACCAGTTCAAGGGAGGAACCCTTGGTTCGAACGGAAAACTCAGTAGCCGTATCAACAACATTGCAGGAGCGACGTTGTCGACCAGGGCCTTGACCGAAATGGGGAGGGTGGCCCTCTACCTGGACCAGGTTCGACCCCGGTGCTTTGCGATGAGCGAGGAGCGGCCCAGGAAAAAGCGTCCGAAGAGGGGACTGCGTCGATGGCATCGCTCGATAGGCGCTGTTTTCGCGCTGCCTCTGCTCTGGCTCATGGTGTCCGGCCTGCTCCTGCAGCACCAGGATACCCTTGGTCTCGACCAGAAGATGGTGAAGTCGGCCTCGCTCCTGAGGCTGTATGACCAGATTCCTGATGTCGATCCGGTAACGACCTCCGCCGGACGCTTCATGGTAGCCGGTTGGGGCGGGATGCTTTTCGTGGACGACAGGATCCTGGAGGAGAGTGGCACCCTGGTCGGGGCCGTGGCCCGGCCGGGCGAACTGGTGATTGCCACTACCGGGGAGCTGTTCGTCTACGATGCGCAGGGAGAGTATCTGGACAGGCTGGGCGAGGAGTCTCTTCCCGCCGTCCCTATCGAAAAGATTGGTCTTGATGAGTCCCACCGGGTGCACCTGGAGACCGCTGCCGGCCACCACCTCCTGGGCGAGGAGTTCCTCGATTTTGAGACCGCCCCCGCGGAGAG
>JAAZXD010000361.1 GCA_014240355.1 Roseibacillus sp.
GCCGCACGGGTGAAGGGCTTCGTGGGTAATGGCAGCCGCATGCTGGTGCGACGCGGAATCGGCGGGGACCCCACCGACGAACTGGTGGAGCAGGTCCACCACGACTTTCTCCCTGCCTATGAGGAGAGCTGGCTGGAAGGCACACACCTTTACCCCGGCATCCGGGAGATGCTGGAGGACCTGCACCGCGAAGGTCTGCCCCTCGCAGTCTGTTCCAACAAGCCACACCACTACACCGTCGAGATCATGACCCGGATGTTCGACTGGGTCCCCTGGACCATGATCCTGGGCCAGCAGAACACCCTCCCCTGCAAACCCGATCCCTCCGGGGCCCTTCAAATCGCGGAGCGGATGGAGGTGTCTCCGCCGGAGATCGCATTTGTCGGGGACTCCCTGGTCGACTTTGAAACTGGCAGGGCCGCCGGGATGCAAACCGTTCTGGTTGCATGGGGATTCAGTCCCCCTGATACACTCAAAGAGACGACTGCTCTTCTGATGCCGTCCGTGGCTGCTCTTCGTGCATTCCTTCAAGTGCCTCGTCGAGACGACTGAAGTAGTCTTCGCGCGTGATCTCCTCCCCGCCGAACTGCCGGAGATGATCCGTCATCCACTGGGTGTCCAGCAGGAGATAGTCCTCCCTGCGCAACCACTCCACCAGATGGACGAGGGCCACCTTGCTGGCATCGGCCTTATGCGAAAACATCGATTCTCCGAAGAAGGCCCTCCCCAGAGACACCCCGTAGAGCCCGCCCTGCAAGCCCTCCTCATCCCAGCACTCCACGGAATGGGCAAAGCCGGTCTCGTGCAGGTGTACGTAACTCTCGATAATCACCTCATCGATCCAGGTCTCTTCACGCTCTCCGCACGCTTCGATCACCTGACGAAAAGCGGAATCGCGCCTCACCTCGAAAGGCTGCCGCTTGAGGACTCGCTTCAGACCGTGGGGAATGTGGAAACGATCATCGAGGGGAATGAGCCCACGCTTGAGGGGTGAGAACCAGAGGATCTCTCCACCTTCCGCCATGGGAAAGACGCCCTCGGTGTAGGCTCCGAGCAGAACATGAGGGGGGATGCGCTCCACGACTCTTATTTGGATAGTCCATTCCGGAGATTCAATCTACATTCGCGCTATGAAACGCCTCGTCGTCGATCTCTCCCTGTTGCCTGAGGATGGTCACCTCCTCAACGACGAACTGCCAACCTCCATTTTTGATCTCCCGAATGAGGACGCCAAGCCCCTCGGTCCGCTGTCCTTCCGCCTCCACGCTCAGCGCTTCGGTGACGAACTGCTCCTGCAAGGCTCCCTCAGTGCCCCCTTCGAATTCCAATGCGTTCGCACCCTTGCCCTCTTCAAGAAGACCATCGAACTCCCCCAGGCCGCCATTTCCATTGAAATAGGGGCTCAGGGCGAGATCGACGCCACCGACGCCCTGCGGGAGGAGATCCTCCTCCATTTCCCGCCCTATCCGCGCTGCGACCAGGGCGACGAACCTGCTCCCTGTGAGATCGACCACCGGTATTTAGCGGTGGACAACCCTGCAGGGGATGATGTAGATGTCCCGCCCGCCCAGCAGGGTGACAGCCGATGGGCTGCGCTCGATGCGCTGGAAAAACCCGACGAGCAACCCTGACCGCCCCATTCCGCCATGGCAGTGCCCAAACGCAGAACATCGAAAATGAAGCAACGCATGCGCCGGGGTGCCAATCGCTGGCGCAAACCGCTGCTCCAAACCTGCCCCGAATGCGGAAGCCGCGCCCCAGGTCACATCGTGTGCCCTTCCTGTGGGTTCTATCGCGAGCGCCAGGTTCTCGACGTTGATGTGATGTAATGTTCTTGAGCGGCAGCTCCGCCATCCTCCCGCCTTGTTCCGGGTCAGGCTGTGCGTACCGGTTCTCAGCATGAAAATTGCCCTCGACGCCATGGGCGGGGACCGGGGCCCCGAGGTCAACATCGTGGGTGCACGCGACGCCCTGTCACAGTATCCCCGGATCGACACCCTTTTCCTGACCGGCGATGCCGATACCCTGAAGAAGGGGTGTCGCCAGCACGGCCTGACCGATTCACGGATGGAGATCGTACATGCTCCCGAGGTGGTCGGGATGTCGGAGTCCGCCGTGAATGCCATCAGGCGCAAGAAGCAATCGTCCATCGCAGTTGCCACCGACCTCGTCAAGGACGGCCATGCCGACGCGGTCATCAGCGCGGGAAACACTGGTGCGGCAGTGGCCGCTTCCACCCTCAAGCTGCGCCTTCTGGAAGGGGTGGAACGCGCCGGTATCGCCTCACCCTTCCCCAATGAGTTCGGCTCCTGCAGCCTCCTCGATGCCGGGGCCAATCCGGGTGCGAAGCCCAGACACCTTCTCGGTTATGCCATCATGGGCAGCGTCTACGCCCGGCATGTCCTGCGGGTTGAGAACCCAACGGTTGGGATCATGTCCAATGGCGAAGAGGCTGAGAAGGGCAACGAATTTACCAAAGAAACCTTCTCCCTCATTACGGACTACGTGGATGCCGGCAAGGCCTCCTTCGAATGGCTCGGCAATGTGGAGGGTTACGATCTCTTCATGAGCAAGCTCGATGTCTGCCTCTGCGACGGATTCGTCGGCAACGTGGTCCTCAAGGCGTGTGGGGCTACCGCCAAAGCCATGACAAAGTGGATCAAGGAAGCCATGCAGGCCAACCCCCTGCGCATGACGGGTGCCCTGATGGCAAAGGGGGGCTTCACTGCGGTGAAGGACCGCATGAACTACGAAACTTACGGCGGGAGCCCCCTTCTCGGGGTCAAGGGAGTCTGCATCATTGCCCACGGATCCTCCTCTGCCCTGGCCATCCAGAACGCCATCCGGGTTGCCACCGAGGCCATCGAGCACAACGTCAAACCGCACATCGTGGAGGCCATGAAGACCATCGCTTGACGGCAATCAGCAGCCGGGGATCGATCCGGGTTCCCGGCAGATTTCAACAAGCCGGACTTGCCCACGTGCAAAAGCTGGCGTTCACTGCTCTCAAATGAGCGGCTTGGCCTCGCAGCTGCCCGTAGCGATCGTGGGCACAGGGAGTTACCTCCCCGAAAAAGTACTGACCAATTCCGACCTGGAAATCATGGTCGAAACCTCCGACGAGTGGATCACCACCCGCACGGGAATCAAGGAACGGCGCATCGCGGCCGAGGACGAGTTCACCTCCCACATGGCGGTCAAGGCCTCCCGGAAGGCCATCGAGCAGGCGAAAATCGATGCCTCCGAGATCCAACTCATCATCGTGGCAACCATCACTCCCAACACCCTCACCCCTGCCACGGCCTGCTATGTGCAGCAGGATCTCGGAGCGCATAAAGAGGTCGCCTTTGACATCTCGGCAGCGTGTTCGGGCTTCCTCTATGCGTTGAAGCTC
>JAAZXD010000362.1 GCA_014240355.1 Roseibacillus sp.
ATTCGCCTTGGCCGGAAGGCCAGAATCCTTCTTCGGTTCACCATCCAGGGGAGTGGCCAGGAGCGGCAGGAGGACTGCCAGAGGGGACAGGGTCTTCATTCCCGTCATGGTCAGAGAGGAAATCAGTCGTGACGAGGACAAACCAGTCAGCTCAGTGTCAGTAAGTTTTTGTGCAAGCTCCTGACCTGCTCTTCCTCATGGGCAGCGGAGAGGGTGATCCGCAGCCGGGCAGAGCCCCGGGGAACAGTGGGAAAGCGCACGGCAGGTGCCAGATACCCGGCCCCCAGAAGCGAGCGAGCTGCTTGCAGGGCGGGTTCGTTTTCACCAAAAATCAGAGGAGCAATCGCACTCCGGGCTTCCGTTCCCCGCAGCTTTGAGAAAGTCGAGATGTTGGACCACAGACGCTCGCGCAGATTCCGGCCGCGTGGGGAAGCGATGACCCTGAGTCCGCAGCTTGAAGCCGCCACCTGGGCGGGAGGAGGCGCCGTTGAGTAGACGAACGGGCGCGCCTTGTTGAGAAGAAGGTCGATCCATCTGCGCTCGGCTGCCAGATAGCCTCCCGCAGAACCAACCGCTTTGCCCAGCGTGCCCATCTGAAAGGTGATGCGCCCCTGCAGCCCCAGTTCCTCTGCCAGTCCCTGTCCGGTGGGTCCGAGCACACCCACCGCATGCGCTTCGTCAAGGAGGAGAAGGGCCCCGTGGCGCTCCGTCAATTCTACGATCTCCACGAGGGGAGCACGGTCACCATCCATGCTGAAGACCGACTCGGTGACGACCAGGAGGCGGGCCTCGGCAGGGAGTTTCGCCCGGTTATCGGCGAGGAGACGCTCGAGTTTCTGGAGGTTGTTGTGGGGGTAGACCCGCAGGCAGGCGCCGGACTGCCGGGCTCCATCGATCAGGCTGGCGTGACAGAGTTTGTCGAGGATGATCACATCGCCCTTGCCCAGGAGCGCGCCGAGGCTTCCCACCGCGGTGGCGTAGCCGCTGCTGAAGCTGAGGGCGGCCTCCACGCCCTTCCACTCCGCAATGTGTTCCTCCAGGTCGAGATGGGGAGATAACGAGCCGGAGATGAGGCGGGAGGAGCCTGCGCCTGTTCCGTAGCGCGTGGTGGCCTCCCGGGCAGCTTCCATCAATTCCTCGTCGCAGGCGAGTCCGAGGTAGTCGTTGGAGGCAAAGTTGACGACTGGTCGATCATTGATACGGAGGAAGGGAGGGCGGTCTTCTTCGACCGGCTGCAATTGGCGGAGAAGTCCAGCTTCCCGCAGAGCTGCCAGTTCGTCCTCCGCCTGGCGCATGCCGTTTTGTTCAGTTGGTCACTGTAAACGCCATCACCGGGCGCACCAGCTGCGGCGACTCGAGCGCCCAGCGCAGCAGGGCCTCCGAGTCATTCCAGATCGACCTGGACGTGCTGCCCAGCACCACCGCGATCACTGTGCGACCATGCAGGCTGCCGCTTGCGACAAGGCATCTCCCCGAAGCTCTCGTGGTTCCCGTCTTCATGCCGGTGGCATAGGGCAGGCGTTTGAGCAGTCTGTTGGTGTTTGTGAGTTTGCTGACCTTCCCGTCGTTGTGCACGAAGTTGTACTCACGGATGGTCATCGGTCTTCGGATGGACGCATGCTGGTAGACGTGGCGCGCAAGTTTTGCGATGTCACGGGCGGTGGAGAACTGACCCTCTCTGGTGAGGCCGTGGGGGTTCAGGAAGTTACTGTTGGACATTCCGAGTGATCGGGCCCGGAGATTCATCTGCTGTGCAAACCCCGCGACACTTCCGGCCACGTCCCGTGCAAGCGCAATGGAGGCGTCGTTGGCGCTACGCACGAGGATGGCCTTGAGCAATTGTCCGCGCGTGTAGGTGTGTCCCGTTTTGAGATAGAGTTTGCTCGGTTCCACCGTGGTGTCAGTTGATTGGATCACGACGCGGTCTTTCAGGGAGCCCGCTTCCGTCACCACCAGGGCGGTCATGAGTTTTTGAGTGCTGGCCACTGCACACCGCTCGTCCGCATTCTTGGCCATCAGAACCCGTCCGGTAGCGACGTCGAGCACGATCGACCGCTTGGCGACGACCGAGGGCGGCGAGCCCTGGGGCGTGACCACGGACGGGGGAGGCGACGCCAGGGGCTTCTGCTGGACAGTCGGTTTCCCGGGAGGGGCCACGCAGGCAACCAGGGCCGCGGATAACACCAGACAGGCCAATGGAGGCCCAGAAGCGATAGACATCAACATTGATAATCTCACTGGCTGAAGTATTCTCAAGAGCCAAATTCCCTTCTTTTGCAGGTAATCCTTTAAAGAAATACTTGCGTTTCACCTTCCTAGATCATAATACTGTTCATGCAAACAGGAACTGTTCAAATGACTCATAAACTCACTGACAGGCAACAGGAGCTCCTCGATTTTCTCCGGCAATCTCACCGCGAAATGGGAGTCATGCCCTCCACTCGGGAGATTCAGGCCCATTTTGGATTCGCCAGTCAGACCGCGGCCATGAGCCATCTGCGCGCCCTCGAGCGGAAGGGAGTGATCAATCGTCTGCCGGGGAAGGCCCGTGCGGTGGTCCTGCCGGAGGATCTTGAGCGGGAAGAAATCATGGATATTCCTGTTTATGGGGAAATTGCCGCGGGCATGGCACAGGATGTCGAACCCGAAAGGGACGGCTGTGTCTCCATCGATGTGACAAGCATCGGGCTTTCGAATTCAACCAAGGCCTTCGCCTTGAAGGTCCGCGGGGATTCGATGATCGATGCGCATATCTGTGATGGGGACACCGTGGTTCTGGAGATGCGGGAACCGCGCAATGGCGATGTGGTGGCAGCCCTTATCGACGGTGAAACCACCCTCAAGCGCTACGTAGTCAATCGCGGCAGACCCTACCTGCAGGCCGAGAACGAGATGTATCCGGATCTCATTCCCCTCAGCGAACTGGTCATCCAGGGGGTGATGGTGGCTCTGCTGCGGAAAGCGGCCTGAAGCGGCTGGATTTCCCGGGATATCATCCCGGAGTAAGCAGATCTGCCCTGAGGGTGATACCGGGGGATCAGAAAGAGGGTTGTGTGAGGACGTGTAACTTGCAAGCTCCCATCGCCTGCCCTCAACAGGTGAAACCTTGGGAAATCCCTGACAATGAAAAAGTATCAAGCCCGTTCTTTGTTCAGCATGGCGACGCCCCTCGCATCCCTCCTGACGTTCGCTTTGTTTGTGTCCAATGCTTCTGCCTTGCCCGGATCCCCCAATGTCATCCTCATCCTCGGTGATGACATGGGCATTGACTCGGTATCCGCATTCAACGCCAGGATGGGTTTGAAGACACCCTCCATCGATCAATTGGCCAGCGAGGGAATATCCTTCATGGATGCCCATTCCACCTCCGGTGTCTGCTCGCCGACACGC
>JAAZXD010000363.1 GCA_014240355.1 Roseibacillus sp.
TGCCTACGCCAGGCCGGCGGGGCTGGCGGCCAGCCTTGCGGACGCGGCGCTGGCCGGCAAGACGATCACCCCTGAGCAGCGGGCGCAGTTGCTCGATAAGATCGTGCAGGTCAACCGGCTGCTTCACCATCCGAACTACTGGGACCCGAAGAACGGCAAGGGTTACCTCCTTCCTAACATGGCGACCACCGCCAACGGCTACCGCATCACCTTCGCCGCGTTGATCCCGTCGCACCCCGAGGCCAAGGGGTGGTTCGAGGCGGGCTACCAGGGGCTTGTGCAGGAGGTCGAAGACTGGATCGACCCGCAGGGGGGCATGATCGAATGCCCCCACTATTCGATGGTGATCTTCGACCAGTGGATCGCCGGATTCCTCATCGCCCGCAACGCCGGGGTGCCGGACGACGGCAACCTCTACAACCCGAAGCTTGTGAAGGCGATCGAGTGGTTCGGCAATATCTCGACCCCGCGCGACGCCAAGGGTCAGGACTTCCGCCGCCTGCCATCGCTCGGGCACACCTACGCCAAAGAGCGGACGAACGCGTTCGGAACGATGGCCGGCGTGTGGAAGGACCGGGATCCGAAGTTCGCCGCCGAGATGGCCTGGATGCACAAGGAGCAAGGCGATTTTCGCCAGCCCGGGATTCTCAGCTACTACCCCGGCATGATGGGCTACCGCAGGTTTTTCCTGGATTCCGGCGTGAAGCCGAAGCCGCCGGCCTGGACCAGTGCGGCCTATTCGGAGACCGGCGTCCTTCTGCGCAATACCATCGCGTCGGGTCGCGAGACGGTGCTCTATCTGATCGCGGGTCGCAATCATTCGCACTACTTCAATGACTCGGGCAGCATTACGATCTGGGGCAAGGGACGCGAACTGTGCACCGAGGACGACTACCAGAACCGCCGCAACAAGGACTCGCGGGCCGCGCACAGCATGCCCGGCAAGCCCGCTACGTTTAACGAAGAGGGCGTAATGGCGCTCCAGGAGTTCAGCGCCTCACCTGCCTTCGACTATGTGCGCGGCACACGACGCGGGTGGCAGCGCCAGATCGCCTTCGCCAAAGATGCCGATCCCCTTGGGCCCAACTATTTCGTGATCGCGGACACTCTCTATTCCAAGTCCGTTCCGACGGTCTGGCGGTTGTTCCTCGGAGGAAAGATCGTGCCAACCACCGGGGGCGTGACGCTGCAGGGCCCGGAGGACGTTGACATGGACGTCATCTTTGTGCGGCCTGCAGGGGCCACGCCGTCCATCCACTCCGAGCACATCCAGTTGTCCGTTAAGTCAGCCGGCACGGTGACAGTGGTGCTCTACCCGCGCCTCAGGACGGAACGACCCCCGCGCGTGACACCGCTGGCCGATGGACGGGGCGTGGCGGTGCAAACTGCGAAGGGCACGGACCGAATCTTCCTTGACCCGAAACCGGTCGCTTTCAAGTCGGGGAAGATTACCTTCGAGGGCAGGGCCGGCTTGGTGCGCGATTGGGGAGGCAAGCAGACGCACTTCAAGGTGGGTCCCTGCGAGGTCGCCCCTGGCTGGGAAGTCGGGGACCGCGAACTGCGCATGATCCGCTGGTAGGGCCCGTAGTATCCGACGTTTCCGGACGAGTAGAGAGAACTGGACCCGTGATGACCGCGAAGAAGACCGACGAAGGCATCGAGGTGAGGACATCCAGCTACCGCCTCCTCCTGGAGCGGGCGGGTGGATGCGGTTCGTCAATTTCTGACCAATTCCGACACCTTCCCTGGCGGAACCTGCGGTTTCGTGCATCGACCCAAACCCGGTCTCCTTCAAGTCGGGGTGGATCACCTTCGAGGGCAAGGTGGCTGGCAGTGGGCATCGTTTTCTCTGCGGTCGTCGCGAGCTGGAGAGCGAATTCGGAAGTGGTTGCTTTGGGTGGTTTACACCCTGGCGCGGACTAGGGTAGAAAGTTGATATGCCCCAGCCGAATCGCCGCCACTTCCTTGCTGCTACCGCCGCCCTCGGGGCGGGATACTGGGCCGGAACTTCTCCCCGGGTCCGTGCCGCCTCCCCGAACGACAAGCTCAACATTGCCTGCATCGGGATAGGAGGGCAGGGAGCAGGAAACCTCGGGAGGGTTTCGGGAGAGAATATTGTGGCAGTGTGTGACGTGGACGAGAAGCGGGCAGGCAAGAATTGGACACGCTTTCCGAAGGCCAGGCAGTATCGTGATTTTCGCAGGATGCTCGATGAGATGGGCAAGTCCATCGATGCGGTGGTGGTCAGCACTCCGGATCACACGCACTTTCATCCAGCGCGGCAAGCCATGCTGATGGGCAAGCATGTCTACTGCGAGAAGCCCCTCGCGCACTCTGCCTGGGAGTGCCGGGAACTTACCCGGATCGCCAAGGAGATGAAGGTAGCCACCCAGCTCGGAAACCAGCGCCACGCCAACGGCGGAATGCGTCGTACGGTGGAGGCGGTGCAGAGCGGCATGATTGGGAAGATCAGAAAAGTCTATGCCTTTCAGGGAGGGAGCCGGGGCATGCCTGCGCTACCAGGGGACTTTCCTCCAGCTCCCAAGCACTTGGACTGGGATCTTTGGCTGGGGCCCGCCAAGGGCAGACCCTACAGCCCAGCATACTGCCCTTACAACTGGAGATTCTGGTGGGACTTCGGGACGGGTGAAACAGGCAACTGGGGGTGCCACACACTCGATATTCCCTACTGGGCCCTCGGCCTGAGCCATGCGAAACGCGTGGACCTGGATGTTGTTCCAAAAGCTTCGGAGATTGATTCCCAACGGACCCCCAAGAAAATGCAGACTCGCCTTGAGTTTGCAGCTTCCGCCGATGGCAGGCGACCCGCGTTGTCCGTTCACTGGTGGCATGGCGGACCCCGCAAGGAGGTATTCAACAAATACGGGGCTGAACAGAAGCTCGTCCTTTTCGTGGGAGAGAAGGGGACGATTTCAGCCGACTTCGGGGGATACACCGCCAGAATGTTTGACGGATCGGATCCAGTTGTGCCGGCGGAGTCGATCGCTCCCTCGCCGGGCTTCCATCAGGAGTGGATCGGGGCTGCCAAGGGTGGTCGGCGCGCGACATGCGATTTTGTCGACTATAGTGGACCGCTGGCTGAGGGGGTGCTCCTAGCCAACGCGGCCTGGCGCTCCGGGGGCGGATTCGACTGGGATTCCAAGGCTTTCAAGCCAAGCGGTAACGGCAAGGCCGAGGAGTTCATCCACTCCGAATTCCGTGAGGGCTGGAAACTCTAGGGCCAGGCGGCTGAGCATTGCCTGAGTCGATAGCGCGTCGCACCCATCACGGCGCAGGAAACAGGGTGCCGGGTGGACTGCTTCCTTCGTTTTGCTTTGCGGGGCACCTTCCTCCCGCTCACCTCTCGCCACTCCGGCAGCCCCTCAG
>JAAZXD010000364.1 GCA_014240355.1 Roseibacillus sp.
AACACTCCACGAGTTCCTGGGGTAGGGATTTCTCCTGCGCCTGACTGTTGGGGATACTGGCGGGGTCGCTCGATGAGGCTTCGCAAGTGGCCGCCTCTGCTGCACTTGCTGACACGCCTTCCAGATTCCTAAACCGGAGGTAGCAGGTTCAAGTCCTGCCGGGCGCGTGGTGTGGTCCCCGTGTTACTTGACTATGGTTGGTGTCAGAGCCCCTTCATGTACCGCCTGTCCATCCTCATCCCCGCCCTCCTCGCCGCCTGCGGCTCAGTTCCCCAGGCCACCTATGAGACCATCCAGAAGGACACCGCCTATCGGGCGGATGTGACAACCGGGGCCTTCGCGGAGCTGGACGGCGGGCATTGCTACTACGAATTGGGGGGACCCGTTTCCGCGGAGTCCGAGCAGGCGCTGCTGGTTCTCGTGCACGGCTTTTCGGTCCCATCGTACATCTGGGATCCCACCTTTCAGGAGGCCGTGCGGCGGGGACGGCCCGTGCTGCGCCTCGACCTGTTCGGCCGGGGCCACAGCTCGAACCCCGACACTAACTACGATCCGGACCTCTATGCCGACCAGATCATCGGCCTACTCGACCACCTGGAGTACCAGCGGCCCGTGCACCTGGTCGGCCTGTCGATGGGGGGGGTGGTCGTCGCCCGCACCGCGGCTCGGCATCCCGCGCGCATCCAGACCCTGGTGATGGTGGACCCCTCTGGTTTCCAGCCCGGCTACGGGCAGGACCTCGACACCACGCCGCTCGGCACCGAGGAGATTGCCGCCTTCATCAAGGCGGACTTCCCCACCCGGGCCGAGAGTCAACTCGCAGATTTCCTCGACCCCGGCCCGTTCGCCCACTGGCCCGAGCTCTATCGGCCGCTGCTCCAGCACCGGGGCTTCGCCCGCGCCCTGCTCTCGACGATCCGCTGCTCGCCGCCCATGGACGGGGACCACCGGCTCATCCAGCAGGCGAGCTTCCCCGTGCACCTCTTGTGGGGGAGGCAGGACGCTGTCATTCCTCTCGCCGAGTCCCTGCCCAACGTGCGAGAGCGCCTCCCTCGATGCGAGGTACACGTGATCGAGGAGTGCGGGCACCTGCCACACATGGAGCAGCGCGAGGTATTCGAGACCTTACTCTTCGACGGGATCCTCGCCCGATTTTTCGGGATCCGGTGAGGGCCAAGCACACGAGCGGCACCGTCCATTCAGGGCGGTGCCGCTCTCTTTTGTGTTCCCATCCAGCTGAATGCTGGCTTCTAGACATGGTATAGTCAGTTCCTGCATGGAGCGCACGGGTGGAAGGGGCTATGGAGTGGTCTCCGTTCTCCAGTTGACCTCCTTCCTCGAACGGCTTTCATGTCATACTGGGTCATCGCACACTCTCCCCATTCTTGATCCTTCTAAGAGACTTGCAGATGTTCAGTCAATCATTCAGTTGGGTAAGTGCCGGAGTCCTCTGCTGCGCGATCACCAATGGGCAGCAGCAACTTACTGCCCACAAGATGCTCGGCCCCGTCAAGGACGCCGGTATTTTCCACGTGGGAACTGGTACCTGGACCCGGGGTTCAGGCGCCAAGGCCAACCTTGGCCCCGATGTCATCTTCCGTTCCGACGTTAGCTCCGGCTACTTCGCAACTGGCTGGGAAGGTTCGGAAGGTATCGACGAAGGGATTCTTCCCGGAACCGGTAACCCCAACCAGACCGGCAACGCGGGTCCCCAGGATGGGTACGGCATTGACGGTATTCAGTTTGGTTACTGCTCGGTTTCAGCCGCGCCGGTCAACTGGGACTTCACGATGTACGACAGTTATGTTCCCTGCGACCTGCCTTCGGTGCCTTCTAGCTGCGTCAACTTGGCTGGTGCCCTGCCGACCGTCGCCCTTCCGGCTGGCGGTTTCTGCTGGGTGGGTACCCTCGACCTGAGTCTTGGCGGCTACGAAATCTGCATGGAAGCCGACGGTGGCAACTGCGCTCTTGGTTATGACGGTGGTGGTCTTGGTCTCGACGGCTTCGGCTGGGGCGCGACCTGGAACACCACTGATGGTGGAACGACTGGCCCGATTTTGGCCGGCCACGACCTCACCTGGACCCCCGAGGGTGAAGGCACTGTTTATCAGCCCGCCTTCTCGAACTCTTGCGCTAACCCCGCTTCGAGTGGTCTCGGTACGGAAGACCTCTTCGCTATCGACGTGGGCGGAGCTCTCCCCCCCGGATGCTACTGGTTCGGTTCCTATCTCAACAACAACGGTTGTGGTGCTCCGCCCAACAACCCTGGTACTCAGTTCTACATGTTGTTTTTTACGGATGCCTCCGTTACCTGTTGGGGCTCCTGTCTCACGAGCTGTTGCGGCGTCGTGTTCTGTGACGCGGACGTCAACAACCAGGGCGACGTGACCCTCAGTGCCTGTGACTGCTCCGCCGGGTCCATCATGCTGACCCTGACCACCACCTTCACCAACCAGTTTACCTATCCCTTGATCGGTCTGGGAACGGTTGCAGTGAGCCCCACGGGCGTGTCCGAGCTTTGCCTTGCTGGTAGCACGATTGGTCGTTACGGCGGAGATGCTGGTTCTACCGGAGCCGGTAGCTACAGCGTCGACCTGCTGAACGCCAACTCCGCCCCCGGTGGCGGTGTGCCCACCATCGGCGGCACGCTGTGTAACGGTAACACCTGGCGGTTCCAGTTCTGGCACCGTGATGGCATGAACCCCTCTCGTTTCTCGAAGGGGGCGGAAGGCACGATCAACTGATCCTGCCAGGCCAACGGCACTCGCCGGATCCCTCGGGACCCGGACCGGATGCCACCCGCAGAAATCAACCCGTAGACAGAGTCCGCATGACAACCCAGCCCCCTCTCGAAGGCCGCCAAGGCAACGGCCGCTTCGCCCCCGGCAACAATGCAGGTCGGGGAAACCCGCACGCCAAGCGCGTGGGAGAGCTACGCAGCGCCCTGTTGGGTGCCGTCACCCCCGAGGACCTGATGGCCATCGTCGCCAAGCTGGTGGACATGGCCAAGCAGGGCGACATCCCCGCGGCCAAGGAGGTCCTGACCCGCACCCTGGGCAAGCCCCACGAACACGACCTCCTGGAGCGCATCGAGCAGCTGGAGCTGGCCGTGGCGCGTGAGGCCATCCGATGAGCTTTGAACGCCGCCTGAACGGCCTGGAGCACAAGCTCTCCCCCCAGGGCTCAGGAGACAGCTGCTGGAAGTGTGGCGGCCTGCCTGCGCGTAGCGCACGCCTGCTCGTCGTGAAGAACCGGGACGAGGTGGACGAGTGCCAGCAATGTGGGCTGAAGGTGGGACCGGACGGGCGGCCTTGGGGCACGCGCGGGGCCGGGGGTGTCGTTCAACAGAAGGTGTTGGTGCTG
>JAAZXD010000365.1 GCA_014240355.1 Roseibacillus sp.
GACGGATCCGAAGGTTGCGATTCCAGTCGCGCCGATCATGAGAACGTTCCACCCGATACGCGCGCCGCCTCGGGGGAGTTTGTCACCCAGGATGCTGCGGGAGTTCATCATGAGAAGGAAGGTGAAGTAGGCGATTGGAATAAGAGATCCGCCAATTACGGAGGTGGGGATCGCGAGGGCGGCCTTGGCCTCGGCGTTGCCCCAGATAAAGGGGCCCGAGGCCCCCGCGATGCCGGAGACCGCGCACCCTATGAAGTAGGCTCTTTTGTCTCCCGGTTTGCCAAGGAGTTCCTGGAAGGCAAAACCATTGATGAGCATCAGGATGATGATGGTGGAAAGGGCCATTCCCAGGACTCCGATCCCGAAGACAAACTGGGCCACGGTGTTTCCAGTGAGGGGGGAAAGGCTGGTGGCGAGCTGGAAGTTGTCACGCTTGACCAGCATGGCGCCGATCTTGCGATCGGATTCAGGCAGCTTGTCGATGGCGGCATGTGTTTGCTGGTCCGATCTTTCCTTGGGCAGTTTCTTGATGTCCGGGTGCTTGGCAAAGGCCTTGTAGTAGGATTTGGCGACCTCTTCCCGGGGTTGGCCGTTGTCCATGAGAATATCGTTGGTCTTGGCGTGAAACTGGGAGGCCGAAGCGATGACGACACAGGCTGTGGCGATGACGAAGGGAACAAAGAGGCCAATCGAGAGGTCGAAGATGGCCAGGCTGCGGTGCTTTTCTCCCCACCTCTTCCGGATCATGGAGTAGGGAAGGAGGAAGGTCATATTGATTCCTACCGCAGTGCCGAAGGCTGTGATGATGATGTCACGCTGCCCATTGGCGATAGTGGAGGTCCAGAAATCCCGAGCGCTGGAGGAATTGATCAGATCCGCATAACTGGGGGCAGGGTTGAAGAGGTAGGAGAAGTTGGGGATAAGACCGCTGAAGATCTGCCCCCATGGGATGGCGCCCTTCATGGTCAGGGTGACCACTACCAGGAAGAAGGAGATCACGATGACGCCCACCATGGCCTTTAGGAGACGTTCAAAGTTTCGCAATCCGCCGCTTCCGCTTTCGTAGGCGCAGTTGATTGCGAAGGCCAGACCCAGAAGGACAAGGCAGATGATAAGAGTGGACCCAGTCCCATCGCCGACGGCAGGGACGAGATTCTGCTGGATGGCTGCGCGACCGAGGTTGAACTGTGGCATGCACCACACGATATTCGCCATGATCGTAGCAATGAGCCACGACCACCCCAGCAGGGGCGAGAGTCCCTTGTGGATGGCGCCAAAGGGGCGCAGTCCCGTGGAGAGGGTCACGTAGGCGATTGCGCTCAGCATGATGATTCCACAGACCATCGCCAGAGGCTGAAGCCACATGAGCTTGTAGCCGGAAATCGTTCCCAGGTAGAGAGCGCCGGCGAGAGAGCCGCCCCCGAGGGTGATGGCGCCCTGCAGCCAACCTGGTCCGGAGAGCTTGGTGTAGGCCCTGGCCTTTTTGAGGGGGCCCTTGTCGGCTACCGACTCGAGGATTTCGATCTCGCGGTTGAGTTGATCGTCGTTGCTGCTCATGGTGTTTCGGAGAAGCCTAACCGGGAAGCGACAGGGGCGGCAAAGAGGAAATTCAGCCCGCGGGCAGGACGAAGTGCCGTTCGCGGTCCTCCGGGGGGTCAGCTGCCCGGGAGATACACCCTTTGCAGGTATTCCATGCTTTGCCGGGCGATTTCATCGGGAGAAGGCTCGTATTTGAACACCTCCACCGAGATCCAGCCCTGATAGGCAATCTCGTGCAGGGCCAGGGCCGCGGGGGCGTGGTCGACTTCACCCATGCCCGGGCCGAGGAGGTTGGGATCGTTGGCGTGGTAATGAACGATGCGGGAGGCATTATCCCGGACAAGATCCCCCAGGCCCTTTTTCTCGGAGCTCATGGCCTTGACGTCGAGGTGGAGCTGGAGGTTCGGGTGATCGACAATGTCGAGGAGGGCGGCGGTTTCCTCAGCGGTATTGAGAAAGTTTGTCTCCGTGGAGGCGAGGGGTTCCATTGCGATGGTGATCCCGAGGTCTCCACAGTGTTCGGCAGCCGGTTGGAGGATCTCCACCGCCCGCTCCACGCACTCCCCGTAGTCCCACCCGTCCTCAAGCGAGCGTTGCTGCGGGCTGCCCCAGACCATGATTTTACCTCCGAGGGCTGCGCAGAGGTCGGCGAGTTGCCGGGCATAGTCGATGGTGGCGACCCGGACGGAATCGTCGGGACTGGTGAGGTGGTAGCCCTCAGTCTTGGCCAGGAGCCAGTGAAGTCCCACGATCTCAAGGCCGTGATCAGATGCGGCTGTCCGGTAGTCGGCTATGTCCTGCTCAGAAATGAGGGAGATGTCATCGGCCAGAGTGAAGGGGGCGATCTCCATCCCGGTGTAGCCGGCGGCCTCCGCTGACTGGCATTGCTCGAAAAAACTGCGGTCCTGAAAGGTCTCGTTGCAAATGGCGAACTTCATGGAGCGGATGTAAGCTGGAGGGGGAGGGAATTGGCAGGATTTTCTGGGAGATCTTTCGCCCCCCGGGATTGCGGAGGCAAGCTGTTGGGGTCATACTCAAGAAGCGTGACAGACGAAGTGGGCGATTCGGAATCCAATGCTGCCGGGGCTAGCCCGAGTCTGCGGGAGGATCTCGCCACCCTGATCAAGCTGCGCCTCAACACGTTTGTGTTGTTGACGACCTTTTTCGGGTTTCTGGTCGCGACCCTCAGCGGGGCAGGGGACTGGGATGGGAGCCGGTTCCTGCTCCTCTTCCATACCCTGCTGGGAACGGCCTCCGCGGCCTTTGGATCGGCGGTGTTCAACCAGTTGATGGAGATCAAGGAGGATGCCCGGATGCGGCGGACTGCGGATCGGCCCCTGCCCTCGGAGCGTGTTCTTCCGACGGGGGCCTTCCTGCTCGGATGGGTTCTCTGCGGCTTTGGAATTATCCATCTGGAAGTGATGGTCGGCCGTGGGGCTGCCCTGCTGGTGGCAATCACCATTGCAACCTATGTCTTCATTTACACGCCCCTGAAGAGACGCAGTTCGATCAACACCCTGGTTGGGGCGGTGCCCGGTGCCCTGCCTCCACTGATCGGCTGGGTCGGGGGCGGGGGAGGGATGGAGGACCCTCGCGGGTGGTTTCTCTTTGCGCTTTTGTTCCTGTGGCAGCTCCCGCACTTCGTCTCGATCAACTGGCTCTGTCGGGAGCAGTATGAGGAGGCGGGTTTCCGGATGTGGTCTGACGGGGATGAGTCCGGCAGGCGCTCCGGGTTGTTGGCCGGGGTCTTTTCCGTGGTGCTGGGAGGGTTGGCCCTGGCCGGATTCCTGGTCGGATTCACAG
>JAAZXD010000366.1 GCA_014240355.1 Roseibacillus sp.
CGGAGGGGGCAGGTATGTTTACGCTTTCGAGGGCAGGACAGGTGTCAAAAAGTGGGAGTTTGAGACGGGAATACGAAAGTTAGAATCCGGACCGGAGTACTCGGGTGTGCATGGATCCCCGGCTGTTGGCCCTGACGGCACCATTTATATTGGAACACTGGCTGGTACATTCTATGCGATCGACGGCAAGGCTGGTATTAAGAAATGGGAAATCGACTTCGTGGCCCCGCTCGATACGTCTGCTGCGATCAGTCCGGATGGTATCGTCTACATTGGCGCTCCTGACAGCCATGTTTATGCACTTGAGGGCAAGACCGGAGAGCTTAAGTGGCATTGTGAAATCGACTTCGGGGTCGGGAATGGTTCCTCCCCTGCCATTGGCGCAGATGGCACCGTCTATGTGGGGGGGCAAAATGCTACTTATGCCCTCGACGGCAAGACCGGTGCCAGGAAATGGCAGTCTGTGAGGGCAAGTGGCGTTGTGTCTTCCCCGGCGGTTGGCCCTGATGGCGATGTTTACGTTGGGTCAGAGAATCACGAATTCTATCGACTCGACGGCAAGACCGGTGTTCCCAGGTGGCTCTTTGAAGCGGAATACTGGATCAAGTCGTCTCCAGCCATCGGTGATGATGATACCGTTTACTTTGGATCACAGGACCAAAAGATTTATGCGGCGGACCTCAGGACCGGTGCCAGGAAATGGGAGCTTGAAACCATGGGCGGCGTTGGTTCCTCGCCAGTCATTGGTCCGGATGGAATTCTTTATTTGGGGTCATACGATGATCAGGTATACGCCATCGCGACCTCAAGTTCAGGCTTGGCCAAGGGTTCCTGGCCGATGTTTGGTCAAAACCCCCAGCGCACCCGACGCGCATTGGAAAACTGACAACTTCCGGTTGGCTACCGGGAGTGAGGCAAAGCAGAAAAACGCTGTCCTCATCCTGATGAAGGTTGATTTCATCATCACATCTCCTCTACGGCCCTGCCCAGCGCTTCACATGCCCCGGTAATCTCTTCCGTCGTACTGCACAAAGGCGGCATCATCACGATGGTGTCCCTGATGGGGCGGGTCAGCAATCCGTGGGCGCGAGCTGCGAGACAGACCTGCTCTCCCATGCGTTCCGTGGCAGGAAAGCGTTCTCCACTTTCCTGCCGCAACTCGAGCCCGGCAATGAAACCGCATTGGCGCACTTCGTGAACGGAAGGATGAACAATTGCTTCAAGCCCCTGCGTGAGGGCTTCCACCCGGGGCGGAAGCCCCTCCAGCACACTCTCTTCCTCAAACACCTCGAGGTTGGCGAGGGCCACGGCACAGCCAAGCTGGTTGGCGGTATAGCTGTGGCCGTAGTGGAAGGTGCGATCCCTCTCCCCGAGGAAGGCATCGAAGACCGGCCCGGTCGTCATGGTAGCGGCCAAGGGCAGGTAGCCTCCGGTCAACCCCTTGGCCAGACAGAGAAAATCCGGGATAACCTCTTCCTGCTGGCAGGCAAACATCGTCCCGGTCCGGCCGAACCCGGTCATCACCTCATCGAGGATCAGGTGCACCCCCTGCTCGTCACACCAGGCCCGGATCTCCGCCAATTGCCCGGCAGGCCAGGGCCGCATTTCGTTGACTCCCTGGATCAGAGGCTCCAGCACAACTGCGGCCGTGGTGGAAATTTGCCCGGCGGGCAACGCAACCAGGTCCGCAAGCGAACCCACCCTCATGGCGGGAAAGCCGAAGCTGCGAAAGCGCTCAAAGAAGAGCGAGACCCCTCCCAGCGACGACGCCCCCATGGTGTCCCCATGGTAGGCATTCTCGAAGGAGATGAACCTGGTCCGTTCGGGCTCGCCGCATTGCTGGCGGTACTGGATCGCCATCTTGATGGCAACCTCCACTGCGGTGGACCCGTCATCCGAGAAGAAGACCCGCTCCAGGGTGCCAGGGGGAAAGAAATCAACCAGCCGTTTTGCCAGTTCCGCAGCCCGTGGATTGTTAAACCCCAGAAAGGAGGTATGGGCGACCTTCCCCAGCTGCGTCCTCAGGGCGGCATCCAGCCGGGGATGGCAGTGACCGTGGATGTTGGTCCAGATGCTTGAGTTGCCATCGAAGTAACGCCGTCCTTCGGCATCGATCACCCACGGGCCCTCTCCTCCCACCAGGATCACCTCCTCACCCACCATCCCCCAATCGGCGTGCTGGGTGAAGGGATGCCAGCAATGCTGCCGGTCCCACTCCCGCCAACTGTCTGCGTCATTGCTCACTGTCTCCCCTTGTCGCCTCCTCTCTCTCCGGGAGCATCCGGATCCCCTTCCGCCAGATCCTTCAGCCGCTTGTCAATCCGTTCGAGCAACTTCCATGGACAACGCCCCCGCTGATACTTGCGCCAGAGCACCTCGCGCAGCTTGCTCCACTCTTCCCCACTGATGGGATCATGCAGCTGCCACTCCTCCTCATCCTTGAGCTGGGACTGCAGGGTCCAGTTCGAGGATTGGTAGGAGGCCCGGTAAAACCGGACTCCTTCCTCGGTGTGTTCCCGCCAGGAGTGCCGCTGCATGCCCCTCTCCCTTACGGATCTGCGCCCAAATCCCAAGAACAAACACGATTTGACTTTTTGCCCCTGCCACCTACAGATCGCAACGGAATGAGAGTGCTCAGGAGCGACGCCGCCAAGCTCGTAATCTATCTCATCTCCTGCTTCCTCCTGGCCGCCCTTGCCACCCCCTGGCTCTATAATGCCGGCACCATGCTCGGCGAGGCCACCGAAGAGAGGAGTATCAACTGGGTGATCGACTACATCGGCGAACACGCCCGGAGGGCGGAATTGCCAAAGTACTTCAAGCGCTGCCTGCTGGCAGCAGCCCTCCTGCTGTCGTTCCCCCTCCTCTTCGCTCTCAGGCTGCGCCGGGAGCCCGCTCCTCTGCGCGAATCTCCCTGGTCGGTCTATCTCCCCTCCCGCATGGTGGCCCCATCAGGCGGGCAACCGCTCCGCAATAGCAAGTGGGGCCCGCTTCAGCTCCTGACCGGATTCATCCTCGCTGCCGGACTTCTCTTCGGCATGGGATGGCTCCTCATCTCAATGGAATGGTTCACCCTCAGAGATCCCGTCCCCTGGGACATGGCGTGGAAAAAATCGGTTGGACCCGCCATCACAGCTTCGCTCCTGGAAGAGATCATCTTCCGGGGCGTCTTCCTCGGCATTTGCCTGCGTGCATTCCGCCCTGCCACCGCAATCATAGTTGTGTCCCTGATATTCTCGGCCCTCCACTTTCTACAACCCCCGAACGATGTGGCCGTCTTCGTGCAGAACACGACCGTGCCTGCAGGAGCCATCTACATCGATCCCAACAGCCAT
>JAAZXD010000367.1 GCA_014240355.1 Roseibacillus sp.
CAGAACCAGCAGCACCGGCGTCACCACCAGGACGGCCAACCCGACCAGGAGAGCGACCGTAGGCGTTCGCCCGCGTTTCGCGACGGTCTCTTCCCCGTCGCCCACTCCAGCCTCCTCCGAATCGACCGGACCCGGCATGGTCACTCCGAGCAACTCACCCTCCGTCCAGGGCTCAACCACGAGCACGCCCCGCACCTCCGCCGTATCAATCGGCATGCGCCCGGCGAGGATGGCGTGAAAAACATCGAGGCCAGTGACCCAGCGCTTCACCGGACGGATTACACTCTTCTTCGACACCCCCTCGAATCCGCTCTCCGGAACCCGCGGATCAAAGCGGAACCGGGCCCCGGTATCGATCAGGACAAGTTCCAGGCTCTCATTCCACTCCGGATACCTTTTCAGCAGGTTCGCCATCCGGTAGCCCAGCACCCGCCCACTGGTTGGGAGCGGTGCAGCCGGGTTCGGCTCGAGCCCTCCCGAATCCAGCTCGTGACGGATGGCGGATGCAATCTCCAGCAACCGGGGACTTAACGTCCCGGAAGAACCGGGAAAATCAGTACAAAGCGAACATCCCGTGGCCGGTTGCCAGCAGGCCGCGAACAACGCGAACATTCCGAGGGCCGCCTTCATCCCGACGCCCTACTTCTTCGCCTCTTCAATCAACTCGATTACCCGCTCGGGCTTCATCTTCTTGGTCGGCAATGGGAATCCCAGCGTATCACCATTGGCGCGGAAGCCATTGCCATCCACATCGACAAAGATTGGGTTGTGATAGGCACAAGGCTGCATGTGCGCCTGGTCGCTCGTTCCATAGCCGGTCTTCAACTCCGAATTCTCCCCCATCGCCACCACGATCAAATGGCTATCTTCCTCCAGCATCACCTTCAGGGACTGCTCGAACTTCACTACCCCGTCCCCGAACATTCCGGGGTGGGATTTCCGGGTGAAGTTCAAGTCCTCACGCTGCCTCCCGTTGACCAGGACCTGCACCCGGTCGATGTCAATCCAGTCCGTACACTGCACCTTGACATCCAGGGACACCTCCTTCGCCTCAATGTCCGCGCCGGGCAGGGCGCCATTTGCGGTCACGTTGAGAAATGGCCCAGTTGTCAGCACCATCTGACCCTCCTTCGACTTCCGGGACAGTTCTCGCCAGTCGATCTTGCCCGGGTCATCGGTCGAACTGGGAACATAGGTCCGCCAGCCTCCCACCCCGTTGCCCCACACCGAATGCGCATCGGCGACCGCAATCGCCCACACGCGCGTCCCCTGGTTCAATAACTGCAACCAGATCACTTCCCGTATCATTGCAATGCTCCCGGCATTGCGCTCGCCCTGTTTGCGCACGCGGTAGGGCACTCCCGCAAGGATGCCGTCACCATAACGGAACTGCGTCACAAAGTTCTCCGTCTCCAGTCCGTCCAGCACCTCACCGAGCAGGACGTAACCACCATCAAGCTTTCCGTCCCCATTCCGGTCGAAGAACTCCACCTCCATCCGGGGGTGATTCAAGTGCACCCAGCGATCAGACTCCAACCCCTGGAAATCGCGCAAATGCAAAGCATTGATGCGCGCATCATTTTCCCACACCGGCGCTCCTCCATCCTGTGTCCGCGGCACCGGTTTCAACGGGAACATGTTGAGATGCCCGCCCGGTCCGGTCAGTTCCATCCCGGGCACAGTGGCCAGCTCATCACTCAATCCCAGCGCCGCAATGTGCGGCCCCCAGTCGTAGAGGCGGTTGTGCTCCGTTGTCGGGGCAAACTCGATGTGCTCCGCTGCGAGATTAATAATCCGGTCGTTCGTGCCACACGTGTTGTCACCGCTCGGGGTGGAGTGATTGTGATAGTCCGTGCTGACCCATCCCTTCGTCTCGACGAGGCGCCGCAGCGCACCTTCCACCGCCACCGTCCTGCCCTGTGCGAGTTCGATCTCCTTCACGAAATGCGAATACTCGATGCCCCGGGTCACGGTGATGCGATACTTTCCGGCCGCCAGGGGCACGCGAAAGTCGCCTCGCTCGGAGTGCCACTGATCGCGACACCCGTAAGCCCGGTTCTGCGGACCCAGGTTCGGATTCTTCGTCCCTTCCCTCCCCGCGAACTGCACCTTGCAGGGAATCGACTTCCCCGCTCCGTCCTTGATCGAAAACGTCACCACCGATCGCGACCCTAGCTTCACCGTCTCCCTGGCCACATCCACTCCCTCTTCCAGCTTCATCGTTCCCGTTACCGTCTCGCGCCCCTGGTCCTCAACCCGCCAGGCATAGGTTCCCGTGGGAAGCGCCAGCGCCACATTCCCCGAGTTATCCGGATAGCCCACGAGCGTCTTCCCCGGTTCCACTTCTACCTGCAGGGCCGCAGAGTCGGCCGGTTTGCCGTTTTCATCATGCAGGGAAAAACCGGCCCTAATCGCTCCGCCCCGCCGCAGCCCAGCAACGCCCACTGCGTCCAGGGGCGATTGGCCCACCGCGAGAAATCGCGAAACGGTCAACTCCTGGCCCGGCCCAAGTGTCTCCGTCCCCTTCGGAGTGCGGTCCACACCGTGTGACTTCACCCACGTCAGGGCGTAGCCCGCCTTGTCGGCGGGATCGACCGCGTCCCCCCACAGGAACCCCTTCGAGTAATTCGCCCGCCCGAGACCAGTCCACTTGTCCTGCATCTTGATCGAGACCGGGGCCTTTCCTTCATTACGCAGCGTGGTCAGGACGGTCACCCCCTGCACCCCATCGGTCACGATGTAGCGGTAGCGCTTGAATACGCCCTTCCCCACCGCCGCAGTGACCACGGTTTCCACCGCCGCCTCATTCGCAGCGACCTCTTCCCTGGGAACAATCCGCACATACGACACCTCCCCCCGCTGATCGAGCGGGGCCAGGATCGTGATCTGGTCGTTGTCCGCCCCGCGGAGCGTCAAATCATAGAGGCAACCCGGGGTCGCTCCCCCGTCTCCATAAAAGGTGCTCATGTTCGCCCGCCGCAACGGGGCCTTGTGCGATATCACCGCTTCCACCTTGTCACTCCGCAAAACGAAATCACCAATGATTCCATCCGCTTCCTTTCCGCCCGGAAACTCAGCCACTCGCTCCTTGGTCACCTCCAGCACCTCCGCCGCCGATGCGCCCCCCGCTCCCAGCCCCAATACGGCAAGCAAAACAAATACGGAGGAAACACATGTGATCATCTCTGCTTTCTTCATGGCTCGAATGGAATAAGTCGCCTGAGCGGTAAACAAACCGGCACCGGGAGGAAAGACTCAATCTCACCCGGCCCAAATCCGCGCGGACTAGGTCACTTCCCTGGTCCGTCCCGCCCCTTGCTCTCTGATG
>JAAZXD010000368.1 GCA_014240355.1 Roseibacillus sp.
CGTGGTGGGCTCAAAGGGGAAGAACGGTTCGGTCGGTTGGCTGCGATCCCCGAAGAATCCGCGGGCCCTCAAGGATTGGACGTTTCACCGCCTCTACGATGCAGGATGGATCATGACTATCGATATGCACGACATGGATGGCGATGGAGACGCTGATCTGGTGCTGTCGGACCGGAAGAGCAAGGCGGCCGGGGTGAAGTGGCTGGAACATCCCGGGGCTGTGATTGCGGCACAGGGGGGACGCTGGAAGGAACACCTGATCGGGTCACAGGGGAAGGAGGTCATGTTCCTGAAGTTGGCTGACTTGAATGGGGACGGTCTCAAGGATGTGATCTGCACCAACCGGAATGGCCATATGGAATGGTTCCGGAGACTCAGGGGTGAGGGGGTGAGGTGGGAGGCTCATGCCTTCAAGCTGCCCTTTGGACTGCCACTGGGGAAATCAGTGGCGGTGGGAGACATCAACCTTGATGGTAAGGTGGATGTGGTGAGCACCAACCGGGGGCCTGAGCCGGCCAGGTGCGTGGCCTGGCAGAAGTGGTCGACGTCACCTGCTGACCGGAATTGGACCAATCATGATATCGGAGGCACGGAGGGGGCGAAGTTCGATCTGATCGAACTGATCGATCTCGATGCGGATGGAGATCTCGACGTGATCACCTGCGAGGAGGTGGCCAACCTTGGCCTTTTCTGGTATGAGAATCCGCTGTATTCGCCAGCAAAGAACGATGCCAATCGTTCGCAATGAACCATCCTGAAACCCAGGGTCAGGGGGTGGAGCGTCGAATCATCCTCCAGGGTTCCTGAGATCGACGCCGACTTGGAGAGGTGGGGGACCTACAATTCTTCTTCCCAGCCAGCCTCGAAGGAGCCGGCTTCATTGTCCTCCGGAACGGGCGGGAGGAGGTCCTCGCGTTCAAGCAGGAGGGGAAGGGAGAGGTCGGAGAGCAGGTCGGCGGGAGTTTTCAGGAGGGTGCCGAGGAGCGGCACGATGCGGTCCAGTTCGGCAATGGAGCAGTGAACCATCGAGGAGACGATGTCGGCGTCGAATTGCTCGCGATCAAAAAGATTCGTAATGCGGAAAACGAGGTGCTGGCGGTCGAAATCCAACTCGAAGCCGCCCAGGGTGAGCTGCTTGTTGGCGCGCATGAGGAGTTCGACAGCCGGCGCAAGATGGGTGGCCTCCGGGCTGAGGGGACACTCGGCCACGATGGAGAGGGCGTTGAGTTGGGGAAAGGCCTGAGCGTGCAGGCGAATATGAGTGTGATGGGCCTCGAAATGAGCCTCCAGCACTTCGCGTCCCTCCACTGGTTCGCAGTGCCAGCCCTGTTTCCCGAAGGCCGTGGCAACGGATTGCAGTTGGAGGGAAGCGGGGGGGGTCATGAAGGAAGGCGGATGGGGGGTGCCGAGCCCCACAAGTTCCATCCGGGGCGCGACTGCAAGCCTCAATTCGCGCTCTGTGGGTCATCAGCCTCCAGCGGAGGGTCTGGAGAATCCTCATCGATCCACTCGTGATCTATGCGGCCGGCGATGGCGCGGCCCAGCAATTCCCTGCGAACTGGAAGAAGAGGAGCGAGGGAGGCCACCACTCCGGAGGTCTGTTCCTCGTTGAAGTGAATGACGAGTTGATTGTGCTCGTTTATTTCGGCGTCCGAGATTTGAGACCAGTAGAGGACCTGGAGGTTTTCGTGAGGTTTGAAGAAGGGGAAGATCTCAATGCCGAGAGGAGTCAGGATGAGATAGGCATGCCGGATACAGCGTAAGGACAGACGGAGGAAAATGAGGGCGGCGGGAAGGGGCGCGAGAACCCACCACCAGGAGACGAGGGGACCCTCAAGGAGGAGATTGAGGATGACGATAGTGATCGAGGCTCCTCCGCAGATGGCTGCGAGCATCGCGAAGAGGGATGCCTGGGCGCCGCGTGTGAAGCGCAGCTCCTTGTGTGGGTCGCTGATGTCCTTGGGACCGGGAAGCATTTTCTTCAGGTGGAGTTCGGGATGGGAAGGTTCAGGAGTTAGACCGCTGAGGAGCAGAATTGTTCGTATCGATTTCTGACTTTCTGGATCTGCTTTTCCCGTGCTTTCAGGTCTGCTGCTTTCCCGTTGTTGGCCGCCGGACTGTGGTGGCCACTTTCCGCATATGAGGTTCCCTGCTCAAAGTCGAGGCACTGGTGATTTTCTGACTCTGTCCTCGATGGTTGCTGCTGGCGGAGACCGGCAATGGGAGCCGACCTTGCCAGGCGGCCTCTGCCTTTACGGTAATACTCACGGGGATTCAATTCGTGACTTCCCTTGACGGTGCTCACTCTACCCTGCAACCCTTGCGAGATGAATTGCCCCAGAAACACCGTCGCCGGCCTGCTCGCTGCGCTGTTCGTGCCGTTCGCCCTGCAGGCAGCGGATCTCTGGCAGGCCGGAGCGGGGCGGGTCAGGATCACCCCTGTCCAGGAGATGTGGATGGCAGGCTATGGTTCGCGTGCAAGGCCGGCCGAGGGGAAGGTCACCGACCTGTGGGCCAAGGCGCTTGTCCTCGACGATGGCAAGGGGAACCGGGGGGTGATCGTCACCCTGGACCTGGTGGGAATCGACCGCGAAATCGCCGGCAAGGTGTGCGCCCGGCTCAAGAAGGAGATCGGATTGGACCGGCATCAGATTTCCCTTTGTACCAGCCATACGCATTCCGGTCCGGTGGTCGGGCGGAACCTGGCTCCCTTGCACTACGCGATCCTCGATGCGGAACAGCAGGAACTGATCGACGATTATGCGGAGCGTCTGCCGAAGCGTGTAAGCATGGCGGTGAAGGGAGCAATTGATGTTCTCGCGCCTGCCAAGGTGCAGTGGGGGAGTGGGAAGGCAGTCTTTGCCGTCAACCGGCGGGAGAACAAACCCTACGGGGCGGTGCCCGATCTGCGGGCCAGGGGAGCCTTGAAAGGCCCCGTTGATCACGATGTGCCGGTCCTCAGTGTGCGGGGTGAGGGCGGTGAGCTCCGGGCGGTCCTCTTCGGGTATGCCTGTCACGCCACCACCTTGAGCTTTCAACAATGGAACGGTGACTATCCGGGCTATGCCCAGGTCGCACTGGAGAAAGCCTATCCCGGCGCTACCGCGCTCTTCTGGGCCGGTTGTGGAGCTGACCAGAATCCACTCCCCCGTAGCAGTGTCGAACTTGCAGAACGTTATGGCAGAGATCTGGCCCGGGCGGTGCAGGATGTACTATCTGCCCCCATGCCCGTGCTCAGCCCTTCGCTTTCTCTCCGTTTTCGGGAAATCGATCTCAAACTTCAACAGCTTCCCGATGCCGACGAATTGAAGACGGAGGCACAATC
>JAAZXD010000369.1 GCA_014240355.1 Roseibacillus sp.
GGATTCTTTCCCAACTTGCTCCTCGGCCTTATCGACAAACCGGAAGATGAAACAGTCCTCGACCTCCAGGCCATAACCACTTCGATTGAACCGGCTCCGGGCGCCACTGGCCTCTACAGCCGACAGCCCGCAACCGGCAACTGACAACCACCATGCCTGCCTACTGGTTAGAAGCCACCGTGGTCGCTCTCGGCCTCCTCCTTCTCCTGATTGAGGCCTTCGGCCGTTCGACCAGCAGGGAACTGGTCAGGAGAGTCGCCATCGGGGGGCTCATCTTCATCCTGGTTCCCTTTTACTTTGCGGTTGCTCCGTCTCCTGATAACGCCGAACTCAGCCGCTTCTACGTCTACGACAACTGGGCCATCTTCTTCAAGCTCCTCGCCCTTCTCTCCACCATTCTCATCCTTTTCATGGCCTACGACTACCGGAAGGTCCTGAACCAGTTCACCGAGGATCCTGGCTCCGATCACGGCACCGGGGAGTTTTACGCCCTCCCCGTCTTTGCCTGCGCGGGCATGATGTGGATGGCATCCGCCCACGACCTTGTCTCCATTTTCGTGGCTCTCGAACTTGTCACCATCACCTTCTATATCCTTGTCGCCTTCATGCGCCGTCAGGTCGGCTCCCTTGAAGCTGGCGTGAAGTATCTCATCCTCGGCGCGCTCTCCACCGGTTTCCTCGTCTACGGGATCGCCTGGATCTATGGAACGACCGGAACGACCAATCTCCCCGAGATTGCCATCGTGCTTTCCGACACCCAGTCCGACCTCGCCTCCAATCCCACTCCCCTTCTCTTCGGACTCGCCCTCATCCTTCTCGCCCTGGCCTTCAAGGTGGGTGCCGTGCCCATGCACATCTGGATCCCCGATGTCTACCAGGGTGCGCCCACTCCCACCACTGCCTTCCTCTCGGTCGGATCCAAGTCAGCAGGCTTCATCGTGGCCCTCCGCATCCTCGACCCCTTCTTCACCTCCGACATCACGCGCACCCAGACCACCCTGATTGTCCTGACTCTCGCCAGTCTCACCCTCCTGGTAGGCAACCTGGCCGCCATCCCGCAGAACAATTTTAAACGTCTCCTCGCCTACTCTTCCATTGCCCACGCCGGATTCATCCTCCTCGCGATCGCAGCCTGGAACCCCGGCAGCGAACATTCACTCAGCACTCCGCAGGTCGTCTCTCTCTACCTCGCCACCTATCTCATCATTACCCTCGGCGCCTTCTTCGTCCTGGTGGTCGTTCGGGATTCCGAGGGAAGTGACGACATTTCGGCCTTCGAAGGACTCGGCCAGCGGAATCCACTCCTCGCCTTCTGCAGCACCATCCTCCTCTCCGCCCTGGCCGGACTACCTCTCACCGCCGGATTTATCGGCAAGCTCCTTGCCTTCCAGCTGGCCATCACCGCGGCCGCCACCACCAAGATGCTCTGGCTCGGCGTCGGTCTTGGCTTTGTCGGAGTGGCCGCCTCCTTCTACTACTATCTCAAGGTCGTCCGCTCCATCTACTGGCGCGCACCACGCACCGACAGCACGATCGTGGTTCCCCGCGTCAGCCGACTTGCCATCGTGAGCCTTACCCTCCTCACCATCCTCTTTGGCTTCTGGCCCAACCCGATTCTCTGGGTCATCGGCGGATGAAGTGGCAGCGCTTTCGAGACGCCGTGTTCATCCGCTCACGGAGACGTTCTCGCGATCCGGATACAGAAACTGCGTCCAACTCTCATCGGCGGGGGTCTCCGAACGCATCCCGAAGAGCGGTCGCCACCGGGGAGTAGCGGGTTTGCGCAGCAATCGCATGCCCACTTCGTGAGCCAGTTTGTTCGCCTTGCGGGTGTTGCAACGGATGCAGGAAGTCGCGATATTATCCCAGGTCGTCTTACCTCCCTTGTCCCGGGGAACCACGTGATCGAGATTCAGGTCGTTCTCCGGAAAGCTGTTGCTGCAATACTGACAGGTATGCTTGTCACGCAGGAAGATATTGCGCCGGGTGAACTTCACCTCCTTTCGTGGAATACGATCATAGAGAGCGAGCACGATGATCTTGGGAATGCGAAAGGCATGCCGCACCGTCCGGACCAGTTCCCCGGCAAGATCGTTGGCGGAATGCTCCGCCCAGGAGATCAGGTCATGCGTCTGATAACGGGATTCGCCGTCAATCTGGACAATTTGAGCATGCCCCAGGCAGACCAACCTCAACGCCCGCCTGACCGAACAGGTATGAATCGGCTGCCAAAGCCGGTTCAGGACGAGAACAGGGCAATCAAGAGAGACTTCCATGGCAGCCACTGGCTATAATGCACGGTACGCTAACAGGCAAATTCCACCCAACAAGGCAAAGCTGCCTTGAAATCTCAAGCCCCAGGATCGCACTGCCTCGGATATCCTCAGGACCCATTCTTCCCCTCCCGCAAGCACTCTCCTGCTCCCGCCAGTTGTTCCCATCTTTCAACCTGACAGCGAATCGCAATCCCCTCCCGAAATTGACCCACAGAAATCCCTGCTTCCGGTGGAATTCCGATTCGCCGGGATCGCCTGCATTCCCGATGCTTCACTGATCATGCTCACGCAGGGATTGCCTTGATAATCCAATCGCCCTAAACTGCCAGCGATGTCCAGTTTCTTCGGACGCTGCTTTCAGATCGCAACCTGGGGTGAATCCCACGGGGGCGGAGTAGGAGTCGTGGTTGACGGTTGTCCGCCCCGCATCCCCCTCTCCGAAGAGCAGATCCAGCGCGAACTCGACCGGCGACGACCCGGTCAGAGCGAGATTGTCACGCCCCGCGACGAAGCCGATCAATGTGAAATCCTTTCCGGCGTCTTCGATGGGCAGACCCTCGGCTCACCCATAGCCGTCCTGGTGCGTAACAAGGATGCGCGTCCCGCAGCATACGAGGAAATGGCCACCAAATACCGACCCTCCCACGCCGACTACACTTACGACGCAAAGTACGGAATCCGGAACTGGCAGGGAGGAGGGAGAGCCTCCGCCCGGGAAACCATTGGACGGGTTGCCGCTGCTGCCATTGCCCGCCAGGTCCTCGACACTCTTATTCCCGGCATCGAAATCCTCGCCTGGGTCTCCACCATTCGCGACCTGCGAGCCGAGGTTGACCCGGATACGGTGACCTCCGAGCAGATCGAAAGCAATATCGTGCGCACCGGCGACTCCGCCAGGGTTGAGGAAATGATTGCTCTCATCAAGGAGGCCCGGAAGGAAGGCAACTCCCTGGGGGGCACCATCGAGGCTGTCATTCGAGGCTGCCCTCCGGGACTCGGTGCACCCGTCTTCGACAAACTGGAGGCGGACCTCGCCAGGGC
>JAAZXD010000036.1 GCA_014240355.1 Roseibacillus sp.
GGGAGGGGATTCTACCCGAGAAACATGCCGCGCGTTTTCAGGGTGGAAAACTGGGTGTCCTCCAGGGGACCAAGACCTGGCTCCTGGCGGATGATGACGGACAAATAGAGCTTACTCATTCCGTGAGTGCCGGACTGGACTACGCCGCGGTGGGTCCCGAGCACGCTTTCCTCAAGGAACTTGGACGGGTTGAATACACCTACGCCACCGATGACGAGGCGCTGGCCGGGTTCAAGGAACTTTCCGAGATCGAGGGAATCATCCCGGCTCTGGAGAGCGCTCATGCCATTGCCTATGTTGCAAAGGTCGCTCCGCAACTACCGGCGAGCGATGTGATCATAGCAAACCTCTCGGGACGTGGTGATAAGGACCTGGAACAGGCCTGTCGCTTCCTCAGGGAGGAGTGACCGGGACGCGTAATGTTCGCCAGGGTTGCCGGGCTGCGGCCTGCTTCTTCCACCAATCGGGATTTCTCGCCCGGCCCCCCGGGACGGAGCTTTGATCGGGGAGTCTCGGGCGAATTTGTCCATCGCTGACAGGGGATGGACCCGGGGGCAGGTTTTTTTGGTGTTTTGAAGCTGGAAAGTCTCCTGACGCATTGACAAATGGGGAACTGCGGATACTCTCCCGCCCCCCCGGTAGCGTTCTCAGCCCCAGAACCGCCTGAAAACCATGAGCAAGCGTACATATCAACCCTCCAAACGTGTCCGCAAGCGCCAACACGGCTTCCGGGCTCGCATGGCCACCAAGGCAGGTCGGGGCATTCTCAAGCGTCGCCGCCAGAGGGGCCGTAAGCGCCTGCTGCCCAAGGGGGCGGAACTGCCATACAAGCGTCACACCGTTCAGCACGGGAAGTAACGGTCCGTCCGGGCCGAGAGCCCGCACCGGGGCCATGTCCGCCCTGAAATCATGCGACTGCCGCGCCGATTGAGCATGACGCGGCGCGAAGAATTCGCCGCGGTGAGGAAGAGCGGGGAGTCTCTGGCCACCCGCAATTTCGTCATGGCGACCCTGCCTCATTCCCATTCAGGGATTATCAAGTTCGGCCTGATCACCTCCCGTCGGGCTGCCCGGAGAGCAGTGGATCGTAACCGGATTCGTCGGCACCTGCGGGCCATCCTGATCAACCACGGTGACAAACTGGAATCCGGACGGTATCTTGTCATGGTCGCCCGCCGCAAGGCTGGTGAAGCCAGCTTTCAGGAACTGGAGGCCGACTGGCTGCGTTTGGCCCGGCGGCTTGGTATCCTGCAGGAGGATCAGCCTATGGAACAGAACCCGGATTGAGGGGGAACTCGAGAATCAGATGAAGTGCGTCATTCGGATCGGCATTCGTGGTTACCAGAAGTTTCTGCGTCCGGTTTTGCATGCTGTTTCAGGGGGAGCGAACTGCCGCTATGATCCCAGTTGCTCGCATTACTTCCTGGAGGCAGTGGAGCGGCATGGATCATTCAAGGGGAGCTGGTTGGGGATTTGCAGAATTTTGCGCTGTCATCCGTGGGGGGGCTGTGGGTATGACCCCGTTCCGCCGGTCGTGGTGGATGCGATAGACTCTGGCAGTACCCGCTCCGGTGAATCCCGTCCCCGCCCTTCCGTTCTCGACTCTGAACCCCACCTCAAGTAGCAAAGGACTCTCGTTTTGGATCGTAAGGCTTGGATCGTCATCGTGTTGTGCTGCCTGGGGTTGGCCGTAAATCTGTATTTCAGTGGGAAGAACCGCGAGACTCTGCTGGAGCAGGAGCGCGAGCGGAAAGAGGCCGAGCAGGCGCAGGCGGCTGAAGAAAAGGAGAAGGGGCCCGAGGGAGATCCCCAGTCTGAAGAGACAGAGGAACCGTTGGTAACGCCGCTGGAACCCGAACCCGATCCGGTGGTGGAAGAAGAGACGCCGATCCTGAGGTCCGGGGATGTCGTCTATACCTTCACCACCTTTGGGGGGGGGATCAAGCATGCCGAGATCAGCGGCCAGTATGCCGTGAAGGACAAGGAGAACCTGGTGAGCCTCAACAAGGATGAGCCTCAGCCTGTTGGCCGCCTGACCAGCGGGGTGGACGAGTATCTGGATATCGTTTATCGGCACGAGAAAGAGCGCGATACCTCAAACAGCATTTCCTTCATAGGCCAGACGAAGGGCGGGCTCATCATCAGGAAGCGATGGACCCTCGAAGAGAATGAAGTGGCAGGTCAGTCCTACAGGCTCAAGCTCGATCTGGAATTTGAAAATCACGGCGAGAACCCGGTCCAGTTAAGTGATTACGGCCTCTTTGCTGGGTCGGCTGCTCCGCTCTGGAAGGGGGAATGGGATCGCCACATCACCCTCTTTTATCAAAAGGACGGGGACTACAAGAAGCGACGGGTCCTCAAGTTCAAGAAGGGGAAGAAGCCTCCCTTCAGGGGGGACGGGGGCATCCTTGGTTTTGCGGGAGTAAGCAACCAGTTCTTTGCCACCATTATCGAGCCCGAAACCGCCTACGACGCCTGGATCTGGGGGAACCGTCGGGCGGTTCAGTTGCCCAAGATCGCTGGTGGTGGGTCCGGGGAAGCTATTCGGATGGGGATGAGCCTGCCGGAGGAGACCCTCAGTGTGAAGGGGGACAACAAGGAGTCATTGACCTTCAATCTCTACCTCGGTCCCAAGGATAACCTCCTGCTGCGCAAGATCGGTGAGGACTATGGGGAGGTGATGAATTACGGCATTTTCGGGGGGATCAGCTATGTTCTTAGCTGGCTCCTGAACGGGCTCTTTTCGGGACTGTTCTCCAAGATGTTCGATGCCTGGGGGTGGGGTTTTGCCATTGTGACACTCACTATCATCATCCGGGCTGTCATGTGGCCTCTGCAGAATAAGTCGACTCGCGCCATGAAGCGCATGTCCAAGCTGCAGCCGGAAATGAAGGAACTTCGCGAGAAGTATGCCGACGATCCCGGGCGCATGAACCAGGAGATGATGAAGATGTACCGGGAGTACGGAATCAACCCGCTGGGTGGGTGCCTGCCCCTGCTGGTGCAGATCCCCATCTTTTTCGGTTTCTACATCATGCTGCAGTATGCAGTGGAGCTTCGCCAGCAATCGTTCCTCTGGGTTGAGGACCTTGCCCTTCCGGACACGGTGCACACCTTGCGCTTTTCACTGCCCTTTCTCGGGGATGGGGTGAACCTCCTTCCCACCGTGATGGCGGTCACGATGGTGCTGCAGATGGCCCTCACGCCCAAGACGGGTGATAAGATGCAACGGCGTCTCTTCATGATGATGCCCATTATCTTCTTCTTCTTCTGCTACAATTTTGCCTCCGCTCTGGCGCTCTACTGGACCACCTCCAATATCTTCGCGATCGTGCAAATGCTGATCACCCGGCGCCTGCCGGAACCGGAACTCAAGAAGAAGGGAGGGAAGAAGAAGGGATTCTTCCAGCGGCTCCAGGAGCGCGCCGAGGTGGCCCAGAAGACACAGAAGGAGATGCGCGCGAAGCAGATGGGTGGACCCGGACCCAAGAAGCCCAAGAAACGCGGCCCACGGACGGGAGGATAAGAGTGCCCCGCGTGCAGGGCTTGATGGGACTCCGGGCGGGAGAAGCGCGACACCCGGCTTGACCGGGCGGCCCCTCCTCCTAAGCTGTCCCCATGGAAGCTCTCTCCGAAGCCCACCAGATTCTTGAGTCAATGGTTACTCATCTTGGGTATGAGGTGACCATCGAGGAGGAAGAAAGCCAGGAAGGGGCCTGCCTGCAGGTTCTTACCGAGGAGAGCGGTCTCCTCATCGGCAAGCACGGGGATCGACTCGACGACCTGCAGTATCTCGTCAATCGGATCCTGCAGAAGAAGATGCAGGATCCGCCCCGTATCCGGATCGACTGCGATCATTTCCGCGTGCGCCAGGAGGAAAAACTTATCACTACCGCGCGGGAACTGGCCGACCAGGCAAAGGACAGCGGAAAATCAATGAAGATGCGGCCCCTCAATGCCTACCACCGTCGGATCGTGCACAATGCCCTGGTCGATGACGATGAGGTGGAGACTGTTTCGCCGAGGAGCGATGAGCGCCTCAAACGCATCCTCATCCGGCCAGTCTCCTGAAGATTCGAAATCGCCTTTGCGTGGCGGAACAGGGACGAAAAAGTAGGAGCCTTTCGCAACCGAATGGAAACGTATCGTCTCGTTCTTCCCGAGGATCTCAACCACTATGGGTTTCTCTTCGGCGGGCGTCTGCTGCGCTGGGTCGACGAGGCGAGCTGGATCGCCGCCAGTCTCGATTTTCCGGCCTGCCGCTTTGTCACGATCGGGATGGATGAGGTGGTCTTCCGTCACAGTGTGCGCGATGGGACGATTCTCTCCATCCGATCTGAGAAACAACAGGTGGGATCGACCTCGGTCACCTATGAAGTGACGGTGTGCCTCGGCAAGGCAGGCGATGGCGACCCCATTTTCACTACCCGGGTCACCTTCGTGAACGTGGATGAGAACGGGGAGAAGGCGGTGATCGGGATGTGAGGCGATGGGAGATTCGTGCGAAGTTGATATCACTCTCGCTGTCGACAAGGGGGACGATCAGGAGGCCTGGCGTCGGGCGGTGGCCCGGAGGTTGAATTTTCCGCCGGCCCGGGTGGCGAGCGTGGAACTGCTCAAGAGGTCCGTCGATGCCCGCAAGGCGCCTGTTCGTTTTCGCCTTCGGCTGCTGGTGGGGATCGATTCTCCGTTGCGGCCGGAGAAACCGGCTCCGCCTTCTTTTTCGGTCCTTTCCCCGCAGGCCAGACGGGTTGTGATCGTGGGTTGCGGACCCGCAGGAATCTTTGCAGCCCTCCGTTGTATTCAACTGGGCCTGTGCCCGATCATCCTGGAACAGGGTAAGGATGTATCCGCCCGGCGCTTTGATCTTGCCCCTGTTCTGCGCGAGGGGCGCGTGATCGAGGATTCGAATTACTGCTTCGGAGAGGGCGGGGCGGGTGCCTTTTCGGACGGGAAGCTCTATACCCGTGCAACCAAGCGCGGGCCGGTGCGCGAGATCTACGAGATTCTGGTCGCTCACGGGGCTCCCACAGGGATTCTCACCGAGGCGCATCCCCACATTGGCTCGAACCTTCTCCCGAAGGTGGTGAAGGCATTGCGGGAGACCATCCTGGCGGCAGGGGGTGAGGTGCATTTCCAGAGCAGAGTGGAAGAACTCATTCTCGACGATGCCGGGTCGCGTCTGGAGGGAGTGACCACGGCGGACGGGCGTGAGTTTCGTGGCGAGGGTGTGATCCTTGCGACCGGACATTCGGCCCGGGACATCTACCTCCTCCTGCTGCGACACGCGGTGTCTCTGGAACAGAAGGCCTTCGCGATGGGAGTGCGTATCGAGCATCCTCAACCGCTCATCGACAGCATTCAGTATCATCTCGACCTCGGCAGGGAACGCTCCGGGGCGCTTCCTGCTGCCCGCTACCGGCTTGCCACTACGGTGGAGGGTCGCAGCGTGCACTCGTTCTGCATGTGCCCCGGGGGCTTCATCGTGCCCTGTGCCACTGCCAACGACGAGGTGGTGGTGAACGGCATGTCACTCTCGCGGCGGGACTCGCCCTATGCTAACAGCGGGATCGTGGTCGGGATCGAGCCTGAAGACACCGTTCCCTGGAGAGCCGAACATGGAGTGCTGGCTGGCCCGGCCCTGCAACGGGAAGTGGAGAAATCCGCCAAGAAAGCGGGGGGAGGAGGGCAAGTTGCGCCCGCGCAGCGGCTGGTGGATTTCCTCAAGAGGCGCGAGTCTGAGAATCTGCCCGGGACGAGTTACTATCCCGGGGTGCGATCTGCCCGGTTGGACGAGCTTCTGCCGGAATTCATCGGTCTTCGATTGCGGGAGGGGTTGCGTCGCTTCGGTAAGTCGATGAAGGGCTATCTCAGTGAGGAGGCCCTTCTGGTGGGTTTCGAGACCCGAAGCAGCTCTCCGGTGCGTATTCCGCGGGACGCCTCAAGCCTGCAACACCCGGGAGTGGTCGGACTCTTTCCCTGTGGTGAAGGTGCGGGTTACGCCGGAGGGATCGTATCGGCTGCCCTGGACGGACGAAAGTGTGCCGAGGCGGTTGAGAAACTTGTGCGGTAGCTTCCGGCATTTCCTTCCCGGTCAGGACGGGACCAGGCTCTCGACGTGAATCTGAGCGACCTTGATGCAGTTTCGGAAGAATGCCATTTGCTGGGTCACCTTTCCCACGCTGGCACTGCCCGCCATGATGGAAACGAGGAAGGAGGCTTCCGCAGTCGGGTTGATATCCGACCGGACCACTGCAGTTGCCTGGCCACGTTCCAGTGCCTCGGAAATGGCACAATGCCAGGTGTCGTAGATGGTGCCAAGACGTTCGCGGAACCCTTCGTCGAGAGGAGACATTTCCACCGCTAAATTGCAGATCGGGCAACCGTTGAAGAGAAAGCCAGCCTCCGGATCCTCCTCCTCGATTCGTTTGAGAAATCGCTTGAGGATGTTGCGCAGCGCCTGAACCGGATCTCCGGCATCGTGCAGGGGTTCCACCCACCAGTTGTTGACAGCGGGGGTGAGGAATTCGTCCAGAACGGCATAACCCAACTCGTTCTTGCCCGCAAAGTGATGGAACAGGGCACCCTTGGTGATACCTGCTGCCGTCACGATGCGATTGATGCTCCCGCCCTGGAACCCGTGCCGGTAAAATTCGCGGTAGCTGGCTTCCAGCACCTTGCGTCGGGTCCGTTTGGGATCACGTACGCGGGGCATGGCCGGAACCTTACATACCACGCGGAATGTTGCAAGCGAGCCCTCAATCCGATCCGCCGGCCTGAGGAAGGGCTGGATGGAATGGCAGTGGTGCTGTGATTCAGCGTGGTCCCGGGGGCATTTTTGCGTGCAGAAAACGCGTCATGGTCTCGTAAACGTGACGACGTGCATTCTTGCCTTCGTTGATGGAGTGGGTGCCACGAGGATAGGTCATCATGGAAAAGGGCTTGTTGTGCTCGATGAGCTTGTCGACCAGTTTCAGGTAGGTCTGGTAATGGCAGTTGTCGTCGGCGGCTCCATGGATGAGGAGAAGGTTCCCCTTGAGGTTCTGGGCGAAGTTGATCGGGGAACCCTCCTGGAATGCCTTCCTGTTTTCAGTGGGCAGGCCCATGTAGCGTTCCTGATAGATGGTGTCGTAGTGCCGCTGGTCCGGGACGGAGGCTACCGCGATAGCGGTCTGGTAGAGGTCGGGGAATTTGAAGATGGCGTTGAGGCTCATTGAGCCCCCCCCGCTCCATCCCCAGGACCCCACCCGTTAGGGGTCGAGCCAGGGGCGTTTCCTGAGGACACTCCGCACCGCGGCAGCCTGATCACGGGGAGGAAGGATTCCGATCTTGCGGAAGGCCTCGCGACGCCAGGTGCGGCCGAGGGGAGATCGGCTGCCCCGGTTGTCGAAACTCATGATGACGTAGCCCTGCTGGGCCAGCATGTGATGCCAGAGTCCCCCCCAGCTATCGCGTACCACCTGTCCGGCCGGTTCTCCGTAGACGTAGATGAGGAGCGGGTACTTGTGCTTTTGGTCGAGGGTGGAAGGCCTGATGCATCGGGCAGGAAGGCGAATGCCTTCCGCGATCTCGACCTGGAAGAACTCGACGGGAGCGAGTTTGAGAGCGTCCACCCTGCGGTGGAGATCGGCGTTGTCCTCCAGGACCTTGATCACCTTGTGATCAGGCAGGCTGATGAGGCGGGTTACCGATGGCGTATCGGCATCGGAACGGGTCCAGACTGCAAAGGCTCCAGTGGGTGAAATCCGATAAGAGTGCGTTCCGCGCTTCTCCTTCCCGGGAGTCAACCGCGTCAACCCCTGGCCGTTGAGGCCGACCCGATAGAGAAAGCGTTGCGCTGGATTGTCCGGAGAGGCGAGAAAATAGGCCCAGTGTCCGTCCCGGTCGACCTGCTGGAGATCGACGTCGAATGCGTCGGGGGTGAGCTTGGTGATCTCCTTTCCGTCCCGGGAGACGCGGTAGAGCTGCTCCCAGTCGTCCCGCTCGCTTGTCCAGGTGAAGCTCGCTCCCTTCGGGTCCCAGTGGAGGTCGTTGTGCATGACGACCCAGGCAGGGTCGTGCTCCTTGAGGATGGTTCTCACCGATCCGTCCCGCCGTTGCGCGAGCATGACGAGTTTTGTGTCCTGGGCCCGGTTCAATTGCTGGAGGATCAGCTCGGTGGAGTCGTCCGGTCCGGCCCATTCCATCCGTGCAAGGTAATGTTCGCGGGGATCTCCGGGGATCTGGAGCCAGGTGGTCTTTCCACTGTCGATCTCAACCACGCCCCCGCGACAGGCAGCGTTCTTCTGTCCCACCTTGGGATAGGCGAACCTGGTCACCCCGGGGTAGCGGCCGGAGACGTGGTCCAGCATGGTGTGCCGGCGGACACCGCTCTCGTCAAACTGCCAGTAGGCGATGGCGTGGCTGTCGGGGCTCCAGCGGAAGCCATCCCGGACTCCCAGTTCTTCCTCATAGACCCAGTCGAAGCGTCCGTTGAAAATCTGATTGGAGTTGCTGGTGGTGAGGGTGCGGATCGTGTGATCGGGCAGCGATTCCAGGTGAATGTCAGGACCACGGACATAGGCCACGTGCTTTCCGTCCGGGCTGAGCTTGGCAAACATGAGGGAGGAAGGAGCAGAGTCCTCGCCGCCCAGTTGGCGCAGGCTCTTGCTGGTGCGGTTGAAGATCCAGTAATCACCACGGGATTTCCGGCGCCAGACCCGTTTCGAATTGGTGTAGAGCAGGAGCAGGGAAAGATCGGAAGAAAAGGAGTATCCATCGATGGTCAACGGTTGCTCAGCACCCTCGGGCACCAGGTCCCCGGCGGCGACGAGAAGTTGGGATTGCTCATTCTTTCCGGCCGTTGCGAGCCGGATCTCCCTCTTTCCCTCGTGATCACCCTCCGTGATCTTCCTGAGGAAGGTGTAGCGTTCGCCATCCTCCAGCCAGCGCAGTTCAAATTGTTTTCCCTTGAATTCCTCGGTACCGTGGATCCGTTCAAGGGTGAGGCGGGAGGCAGGGGGAAGGCGATCCGCCTCGGTTCGGACCGGACTGGCAAGCAGCAAGGTCAGGAGCACCAGTTCCAGTCGAAAACCCGGGGTGTGCATGGTGAATGGGAGCAGGGGGGAGAGTCGGGCGTGCTTCTGTCGGAACGGGGCGGAGATTTCACGGGAACGAGATCTTGGGATGTCCTTTGCCGGTGGTTGCTCTGGATGAACAGTTTTCTTCATGGCCTTTTCAGGAGAGGCTTGAGCCCAGATGATCCCATGGATAATGGGCTCCATTTCAGTGGCGTCGTCATGGGAGCGCGATTCTTTCTCTGAACTTTCCTGAGTCAGGGTGGGAGCATATAGTTCCCACCAACAATAAAAGCAGAGATTCAAATGTCACGAGCTACCCTTTCGAGGTGGATAAAATTTCACGTTTCATCAGGGGTATTCCTTGGATTCGCTGTGCTGGGCAGTCTGGCTCAGGGTCGGTTCATCCATCCCGGCCTGCTTCACAGCAGATTGGACCTTGAACGCATTCGAACGGGGGTAGCGGCGAAGAAGGGGCCCATATATGAGGGTTTCAAGATTCTGGAGGACAGCCCGTACGCCAGGGCGGATTACAGGATGCGGGGTCCCTTTGCCGAGTGGGGACGGGCTCCCAACATTCGCAAGGGTGAAACGGAAAGCGATGCTCTCGCCGTTTATCAAAACGCACTGATGTGGGCCATTACCGGGAAGAAGGCCCATGCGGAGAGGGCGATCCACATCCTGAACTCGTGGACAGGCTCACTCAAGAAGGTCTCCGGGATTGATGGAGTGCTGGCTTCCGGTCTGCAGGGGTTCATGTTTGTCAACGCGGCCGAACTCCTGCGCCATACCGACTCGGGTTGGTCCGAGACGGAGGCGAAACGCTGTGGTCAGTGGTTTCTCGATGTATGGGATCCGACCATTGAGCACTATGCATACTTCGCTAATGGAAACTGGGAAACTGCTGCTCTGCAGACCCGCATGGCTATCGCGGTTTACTGTAATGAGAGGCAGATGTTCGAGGAGACGATCCGGTATGCGGTTGCCGGGGCCGGAAACGGTAGTATTCCGCATATGATTGTCTACCCGAGTGGCCAATGCCAGGAGACGACCAGGGCCCAGCACTACGTGCAGCTGGGGCTTGGCCTGCTGGGTTGTGCCGCGGAGGTTGCCTGGAACCAGGGTGTCGACCTTTACGGCTGGGGAGACAACCGAATCCTGAGGGGCTACGAGTACACCGCAAAGTATGGACTGGGCGAGGAGGTTCCTTTCCGACACTACCTCGATCGAACCGGCAAGTATGGTCGAGGTGGGAGACACCATGACTATACCGGGATCTCCCCCATCAGCCGCGGCAGCTTCGGACCGATTTTCGAGCGAGCTCTCAATCATTACTCCAACCGCCGTGGGGTCCCCGCGCCGTATTCGGCCCGGGTGGTGGCCATGAAGGAACCCGAGGGCTTCAATAATGACCATATCGGGCTTGGAACCCTCACCCACCGGCGTGGAGTGGTCGGCAGACCGGTGGCGGCTGGCCCCCCGGGTGTGCCGTCCGGTTTCGTTGCCAGAAGTCAGAAGGGAGGGACCCGGCTTTCCTGGGCGGGTTCCGTTGACCCGATCGGTTGCAGTGATGCGACCAGCTATGAGGTGTTTCGGGCGATCAAATCCGGGGGGCCGTACGAAAAGGTTGCCGCCGGTCTCGAGACCTCCGACTTCCTTGATACGACTGCGAAAACGGGAGAGCTCTATTATTACATCGTCACGGCCGGGAATACAGTCGGCTCGAGCGCACCGTCCGCCGAGATCGCCGCCAATGCGGGGTTGCCGGGTCCCTGGCGGACTGTGGATATCGGCAGGATTTCCATTTCCGGTCATGCCGGGTACGATGGCAGGGTGTTCACTCTGGAGGGAGAGGGACACGACATCGGCGGCAGGACCGACGAGTTGCACTATCTCCATGTCCGTATTTCCGGTGACGGCACCATCACGGCGCGCATCAGGCATCCGATGAGCTCCCAGTGGACAAAGCCCGGCGTGATGATGCGGAAATCCCTCGATGCGGATTCCCCGCACGTCTCGGTCTTACTGCAGCCGCATTGGAGCGGAGTCCTGGTTTCGCGGAGCCAAAAGGGGGGCGATACCTCCATCGGTAAACCGCACCCGCTTGGCGAGGCTCACGTCATCAAGAAGAACAGGCTCAGCACTCCCTACTGGGTGAGGTTGGTTCGTCTGCATGACATCTTCACCGGCTACATGTCGCATGATGGACTCAACTGGAAAGACCTCGGGTCCGTTGAAATCGACCTGGGTGAGGTTGTCTACGCCGGCCTGCCGGCCTGCTCCCAGCTGGAAGACGTGACCACCACGGTCACTTACGATCGGGTTGGTATTCCGGGGTGGCGCATGCCCGACAGGTGAGATGGTTTCCGGGCTGGATCCCGGCGAGCTGGAACAGGCAGAGTGACGCTCTGCAAGGGACAGTTCTGGAGTCCCTGATCGAATAATTTGCTGTAGTTCCGGTGGTAAGGATCACTTGTGCCTGAACTGCTCGGCGAAACGCCAGTGGGTGGTGTAGTCACGGGTGAGCGGAACATCGGAAATTTCGGCCCGGACCATTTCCACCGGAATGCGATTGCCCCGCAGAATGCGGTCGTGAAACTCGCGTGCAGTCATCTTGCCGGAGGCAACCAGTTCCCGGTGAAGAACATGGAACTGCATCCCTCCCAGCATGTAGGCGCACTGGTAAAGCACGGGGGTGCCCGGGGCCAGAGAGCGGCGCACCTCCCCCTCTGCATGGGATCGTTCATGACCGACCACGTCGACCAGGAGATCCACGCATTCCTGGGGAGTGAACTCGCCGAGGTGGTAACCGAGGGAGAAGATGATGCGGACGCAGCGGTGCATGCGCCAGAAGAGAAAACCCATCCTGTCCTCGGGGGTTCTGGGAAAGCCGCGATCCCAGAGCAGCATTTCCCAGTAGAGAGCCCAGCCCTCGGTCCAGAAGACAGTGTTGTACATTCTCCGGTGAGTGTTGTAGCGCGAGGTCATGAAGTCCTGCAGGTGGTGTCCGGGGATGAGTTCGTGATGCACGGTCGCTGCCGAGAAGTGCGGATTGTTTCCCCGCATGCTCATGAGCTTGTCGGCATGCTCCATGTCCTGGTGAGGATAGGAGACGCTGATGGTGGACCCTCCTGTGAAGAAGGGGTTGAAGCGCTGACGACCCGGCGACATCATGTTCACCCGCCAGCTGTCCTTGGCCAGTTGCGGGATGGTGACCAGGGAGTGTTTCTCGAGGTAAGCAATGGCTTCCAGGGCCAGGCGGCGGATGACGGCTGATTGTTCTCCCGGTGGAACGTGCTTTTTCTTCACCTGTTCCAGGGCAGCCGAAACATCGTTTCCGAATCCGAGTTCCGCGGCCACTTTCTTCTGTTCCTCGACGCACCAGGCCAGTTCCCGTTTTCCAAGACGAATCAACTCGGCGGCGGGGTAGGGGATCATTTCCTGCCGCAGCAACGTGGCAAGCTGTTCCTCGCCGACCGGGGAGGCATGATTCTCACCGTTGAATCCTTTCTTCTTCGGTTTCTGGATCGGCTTGGGTTTGTGTTTGGGGTCGGGCTTGAAGACATCGGCGTAAGCGCCGAGCGAGGTGGACAGCTTCTTGCTTGGAGCGGTGATCCACCAGGTGAGGAGGGGATCGTAGCCACGGTAGTAGTTGAACCAGTTTTCGACCACCCGCTGCAGTTCGCGGGACGCCTCCTCGGCGGTCTTGAAGTTTTTCTCGGCCATCTCGTCTCGGCCTTCTTCCCGCTGTCGCTCGCGGCTCCCGGCCACAATCTCTTCCACCTCCCGACGTTTTTCGTCGATGGACCCTGCCAGTTTCTCGAGTTCCGGCGCGAGCTTCTGCGGGTCGTGCTTATCCTGGGATCGCCTTTGGTATTCCAGGGCCGTGATCTCCTCCACGAAGGGAAGGAGGGTGGCAATGGTCCGCAAATGAGCTGCCTCCCTGGCAAACTGTTCCTGGTCCCGCTCCAGGCGATGGCGAAAGAGGATGTAATCGACCTGGCCCGATCGATTCATCTTATCGAAGTCCATTTCAAGAAGGACGCGGTGCCAGGCCTCAAAGAACTTCTCCAGTCCTGCGATTCGTTTCTCCTCCAACCGGGATGGGAATTCGCGCTGGAAGGTCTCCCGGTCCCGGGGGTAGCGGTCCAGCAGATCGCGGAAATCGTTGGTGTGAGCGGTGGCGATCTCGTGGCCTTCCGGGGGGGTGTAGCGTGGACCGTTGGTGGAAACCTGGGCCTGGAGAAGAGCGGCTCCTAAGAGGGGCAGAGTCAAGGGGGGCAGGTATGGACGTGCATTCATGATTGGGAGAAGGGGAGCTTACTTCGAGGTATTGTAATTGGGAGGTTCTATTCCAAGGAGGTGCTTGCGGAAGAAATCCTTCCGACGCCGGTCGCCATGACGTCCTCCGCCCCCGTGGCCCCCGTTGGGGACGACAATCAGATCAAAGTCCTTGTTGGCGCGGATGAGGGCGTCGGCCAGTCGCAAGGTCGACTCGGGAGGGACGTTGCGATCGAGTTCTCCTACAATAAGGAGGAGTCGCCCTTCCAGGCGGTTGGCGTTATCGATGTTGGAGGATTCCGCGTAGTGAGGTCCAACAGGATAGCCCATCCACTGCTCATTCCAGGAGGCCTTGTCCATGCGGTTGTCGTGACAGCCACAGGATGAGACGGCCACCTTGTAAAAGTCCGGATGGAAGAGGAGGGCGCCGGTGGAACTCTGTCCGCCAGCCGATCCGCCATAGATGCCCACCCGCGTGATATCGTACCAGGGATTCTCCTTTGCGTAGGCTTTGTGCCAGAGAATGCG
>JAAZXD010000370.1 GCA_014240355.1 Roseibacillus sp.
CCTCGTCACGCACCAGAGCCTGGATGGTTTGCTGCTGGCGATCCCTGGTTTTCTCCTCCCTGTTATGGCACTGGGTGCATACCAGTAATAGCCAGCAACTCAGGATACTGCGCGGGATGACAGTTGTCTCCATGAGATCGATTTTCATGTTGGGACGTTCAGCGGATGGCAAGATTGCCCTAACAGGGCATCTGTAAAAAGCGAGTTATAGGCAAAAGAAAAACCCACTCGTTCCGAGAGGTGGGCTTCGAAATAGGCTGATGGATTGACCCTCACTTCACCAACTCATTGAGCGAAAATCGCAAGAAGTAAATCTCCGTCGGCCCTTCGTAGAGCACCCCGATCTTGTCCTGGCCGATGTGGGTCAGACACGAGTAACCGCTGCCCATTCGCGCATCGTAGAGCGTGTGAGAATTCTCAGGCCACGTCATTCCCTCGTCCCTGGAGACCTTGATCGTCATGTTGTATCGCCCCCGGGTGGTGTTGGGATTAGAGAAGACCAGGAGGTTGCCATGCTCTGGATGCTCGACACGGATCAAGCTCGCCATGCACACCGGCTCCCTCAATGCCTTGCGGTCCGTCGGGTGGAGAGTCCATGTCTTACCCAGATCTTTGGTGATTCCAATCGTCCGCGCCCCACCGCGATTGTCGCGGCAGTTCAGCATCAGTGAGCCATCCCCCAACTCCACAATCTGCGACTCCGTTGTGTCCGACTTGATTCCCGTTCCCATGTTCCACGTCTTTCCGTGGTCCTTGCTGTAGATCAGGCTTGAGTAGGGCGTCCCCTTCTTGGAGCCGTCCGGTTTCTTGTCGCGGTCCTGATATTGCGCGGCAAACACAATTGTTCCGTCCTTCATTGTGATTCCGTTGCCCGGGCCCTGCAGCAGAAAATGCCAATCCGGTTTCTTCACCTGGTTCGTGATGTTGATCGGCGTCGACCACGTCACTCCGTCGTCCTCACTGTGGACCAGCATGAGCTGCCCGGTCTCCTCCGGAGTCATCCCCTGGCCAGAACCGAGCCAGGATCGATTCCCGTGACTCCAAGTCGCGATCGCCCAGACGCGCCCGCTACCGCGATCCACCAGCACGGCCGGGTCACCGATCCCGTCATAGCGCCACTTCGGATCGTCCCCCATGTCCATGATCACCTTCATCGGCTCCCAACCCTGCCCTCCATTCGTGCTTCGGCTCATACCCACGTCGATGTCTCCCGGCAAATCGCCTCCGCCACGGCGCCGGACGTCATAGACTCCAATGAGGGTTCCCTTGGTGGTGGTGGCGAGTCCGGGAATCCGGAAACCACGCGAGCCGTCGTCACCTCGCTGACGAACGGCATAGCCGATCCGCTGAGGACCACGAGGGGTGCTCTTTTCGGGAAGGAGTCGCTGACTCCCATCAATCTCCATCTCGAGAACCGTTGCGTCGACTACTCCGTCGAGACTTGCTCCCTCCCGCAGTTCCACCGAGATCCAGAAGTAGTTTTCTCCACCCGTCAGCACGGTCTTTCCATTGAACACCATCTCCTTCCCGGGAGGGCGTGCACTTGCAAATGGCTCGCCCGCCCCGGCGGTCCTCTCCCCTCCCGCCGCGAGGACCTGCACGGACTTCACGTCCTTTGGATTGGTGGTCCCTTCCAGGTTCAGTTTGATCCCGGTAACACTGCGAGGTGCACCGCGGCCCTCCGTCACGACTAGTAGTCCCAGCACGGGGTTCTCCTTCTTGCGGATGAGAACGGGAATGACGGGCTGGATCGTTGTGGTCTTCACGACGGTCATGGGCACAACCGCGCCAAGCTCCAGATCGTCGATCATTACTCCGCTCTTTGACGGGGTCGTCGAAGAAAACCTCAGCGCCTCGACCCCCTTGGCGACGGGAACGTGCACGTTCGACAGAAAGCGGGCGCCCACCCTGAGCGTCTTGCCCCCGTCGTAGATTTCCGACCACTTCCCGCTCCGTTTCGCCTCGATACGAAATGTAAACGGCGCCCGTTTTGTCCAACGCTCTGCCCAGAATGCCAATTCGACGTCCGTTGCGGTGGACCGCTTCAAATGCAGCTCCACGGCGTGCTTCTAACCCCCAAGCAAACGCAGCGATTGCTTGCCACCCCGTGAATGCTCGTCGTGAATCTCGGCATGCCCCTTGGCTGCGCGCCACGTCCCCAAACTAGTCTCCAAGACTCCGAAAGTCCCCGCCGGCAAGGCTTCGAAATCTTCGGCCGCGGCCCCCGCCGCGAGAGCCAGGGTTACAAGCGCTAGGATCGGTCGCATTGTCCTAATGTTCAACGAGTCAGAGGAACCGTGCCCTTCAATTGAACTGGTCGGGTAGGCCCTCCAGCTGAATCAGGGTAGTCCAATCCCGGTCCGATAGAAACCTCGTGCTGTGAGGCCACTTGGATCCTGCGGGATCCATTCTCCTGCCGTGCCGAAGAATAGCCCCATAAACTGGTTGTCCTTCTCGCTGCCCGAAACGGAACCATCGCGATGAAGGTAGCCAAACCACTCACCCTGGTCCTTGCCGTGAAACGTCACGTGCGTTTCCGCATGAACCAATAGCCACCATCCCGCCGAGATAGACCGCTACCACGAGCCGGTTCACGAGACCGAACCCGGACCTGCGGATCGGAACGGTTTCCTCCGGAACAGGCACATTCTGGCCTATGCGACCTGAGTGTCCGATCACCTCACCTGGAGAGGCTCGTGAAACGGTCGTCTTAAACTGCGATGGATCGTTCGGTTTCGATCCAGTCGAACCATCCGATTTTCTCCAAGCGTCGCCGAAGCTCCCTAAATTGCTCCTCAGTTGCAGGATCGAGAGGGCGACGAACGGGGCCACAATCGATACCCACTATCGTCATCATCGCCTTCAGGCTGGCCCGACGGCAGGTTGCCAACATGATATCAATCATCTCGATGGCCCGTCCCTGCCACAAGCGTGCGGTGTCCAGGTCTCCTGCTTCGAACGCGTCTCTGACGCGATAGTAGATTGGAGCGGCGTAGTTGTAGGTGCTGCCCACCGCGCCTTGGTATCCCTGGGCCAATGCTTGTAGATATCCCTCGTCGGAACCACTGAGAAACTCGAGGTGAGGGGCGATTTTCTGCAAGAGGGGTAGATTGTGCATGGTCGCACCGTCCGAGTACTTGATGCCGCAGAAGGTCGAAAGGCGGTCCGTCGCAAGATCGGTGAAGCGCATGGGATCGATCGTGACTCCGGAGAGCTGGGGAATGTGGTAGTAGTAAAACGGTATTGTTGCCGCGGCCTCCACGATGGGACGTATGGATTCGATCAATCCTGTTTCGTCGTT
>JAAZXD010000371.1 GCA_014240355.1 Roseibacillus sp.
CCGCCTCGGAAATAATCGGGAAAATGGTTCCCCAAAATGTCGCAAACGCGATTCCAAGGAGTAATAAATTATTGAAGAGAAAACCTGCCTCTCTTGAAAGAAATGAATCCAATTCATTTTCACTTCTTTCTATATGAGTTTTTTGGACCTGGAAAAGACGCTTGAGTAGGCAGAACGTTGCGATTCGAAAACGTCCGGGAGATCCCCTCCCACTGGGTTTCTCAAATTTCTGAGAGAGCCGGTTTGGAGAATCTCGGCGAAGGTTCTCTGGTCCGTCGTCCGTGTTCGGCGGGCCTCTGTGTGCCTCTGTTGGGAGGCCGCCTGACACCGTCTTCCTCCTTGCCTCCCCGGATCGGCCTCAATACCGTCGCGGCGATGAGTTCTGGCGATAGTGCAGACCGCGTTTCGGGGAGTAAATTCCAGAACGTGCGAAAGGCGCTGTTCGCTCAATGTTATCAGCAGCGGTGGATCCTTGGGGGGGTCTTCGTCTACCTCGTGCTCGCCCTGGGGCTGACGTGGCCCGTCATTTCATCTCCCCTGTCTCAGTTGCCACTCGGTTCGGAACCCATTGCCACGGTTGCCTTGTCGAACGTCTGGATCCTGTGGTGGAACGCTCATCAAGTGATTCCGGGGTTTGGGGGCTATTGGAACGCCCCTATCTATTTTCCTTCTCCGGGGGCACTGGCGATGAATGAGCCCCAACCGACCACTCTGCTGGTCGCTCCCGTTGTCTGGCTCACGGGATCGCGCATTCTCGCCTACAACGTTTTCCTCTGGCTCTCCCTGATCTTGAATGGGGTTTTCGCGCAGCGACTCGCTAAAGTGTATGGAATGGGGCCGTGGACGGGGCTTTGGGTGGGCACCGCGATGGTCCTGCTGCCGATCGTGCATTGGCAACTGGGCATCAGTCACCTGGTTCCACTGTGGGGCATTCTCTGGACCTGGTCGGCCATTGAACGACTCTGCCGCCAACCCACGCGCTGGAGGGGATTGGAGCTTGGAGTGGCCGTTGGGATCAGCCTTGTCACCTCCATGCACCAGGGACTGTTCTTCGCCCTTCTCCTGGTGGGGGCGGCGCCCACCTTGTGGAGGCAATGGATCAAATATCGTGAGCTCCCTCACTGGCTTCTGGCGGTCTTCGTCGCCCTGCTTGTCGCAGCCCCCTTTGCCTACGAACTTCGTCAAGTCTCGCAGGAGCACGCGGTTGCATTGGAACGGGAATTGGTTACCTACCTCTCGGCCACTCCAGGCGACTATCTTCGGGCCTACGGGGGCCAGCTCATCGATATCAGCCCGGAGACAGAGAGCTGGAGAATGCTCTCGTCGGGCGTGATCAAGTTCCTGCTGGCTCTCGTCGGCGTCTATTACGGGCTGACTCGTCTCGACACCCGGCGGTGGGCGTCCTTCATTCTGGTGATGGCGCTCCTGGCCTTTCTGCTGTCCTTTGGCCCCAACCTGAGGCTGGGCACCTGGCAGCCCTGGTGGACCCTCACCGAACTCGTTCCGGGGTTTGAGCAAGTCAGATCTGTCCTCCGCTTCGCCTTCTTTGTCCAAATGGCCGTCGTCATTTTCGCCGCCCTGGGCGTGACCGGGCTTTATCAGACCTGCCGCGATCGCGTGAAGAGTTCCCGCTTGCGAGCCGCCTTGCAGGCGGGGTTTGTCCTCCTCGCCTTAACGGCTCTTTTCGAGGTGTATCCCAAACGGGGGGAGCATGCCACCGTGACGGATGTCAACCAGCACAAGGTCTGGGTGGAATACGTGCGCGAGAAGACCCCTCCGGGCTATGGGATTGCCTGTCTGCCGTTCCCGTCCACGGGCCGAATTCAGGACTATCTGTTGACCTGCGAGTGGATGTATCTGGGATCGTTTCACGGTGTTCCGCTCGTGAATGGCTACTCCACTCACTCTCCGGAGGAGAACAGAATCTTGCAAGGGAAGATCCTGGCGGGATTCCCAACCCCGGAAATCCTGCGAGAACTCTACAAGAGCAATGTCAAATTCATCGTCGTCCAACGAAGCCCGGACAATCCAAAGGGCGCTCCTCCACGAGATGCGACTCTCGGCATATATTGGATCAAGCGGGTCTGTGAAGATGAGTTGGCGGAGGTCTACGAGTTGGGCCGGTCCCGACCGTGAGCGATGGGTTCAAGGCGGCAGGAGTGTGACCCGAGGCGAGGCACCGGAGAGCTTCAACCGGACCCCTAATCCGCGGCGGAGGACGTAAAGGCGTGAGTCTTGAGCAAACGGAGGCCAGACTTGAGGTAGTTGCCCAGGACCTTGGGGGAACGCACTCCCAGCAAGGTGCGCGCGATGTAGGACGGCCTCAGATAAAATGAGAGGAGCGCTTTCCTGCGAGAGCGAATCAAGTCCTGCGTCGACAGTTCGACCGTTCGAACGATGGGTTTGGAATAATCGCCGTCCTGTAACTCCTTTTCGGTGAACAGGCCTGATTCGAGAGCGATCCTGTGATACTCCGTCCCAGGCAGGGGGTAGGCAATATTGAGGTCAACAAAATCCGGGTTGATCTCTTTCATGAAGCGCATGGTGTCTTCGACCATGGCCTTGGTCTCCCAGGGAAGCCCAATCAGGAATAGCCCGTAGGACTTGATCCTGTGCTTCCGGCACAAGGCGATGGCATTGCGCGCCTGGTCCAGAGTGGCACGCTTTTTCATGCGATCCAGGTTCTCCTGATTGCCGCTCTCCACCCCAAAGCCAATCACCCAGCAACCGGCTTTCTTCATCCACTTCAGTCGCTCCTCGGAGATTGTATCCACCCGGCTGTTGGATCCCCATCGCACCTCAAGTTTGCGAGCCAGGATCTCCTTGCACACCTCGACCGTCCACTTCTCATCCCAGGTGAAGGTGTCGGCCCTGAAGAAAAAGTTTTTGATCCCAAGATTCGTCGAACACTCTTCAATTTCGTCCACGACACTCCTGGGTGAGCGGACCTTGAGCTTGTAGCCGGAAGCCACCGTGACGGCACAATAAATGCACTTGTGCGGGCAGCCCCGCCCCATGTTGATCATGGTGATGGGTTCCCCTGTATCCGGGGTGAGATACAGGTCATTGTTGATCAGATGCCTCGCCGGAAATGGCAAGCTGTCCAGATCATCGACCTCGATATAAGGTCGCGTTGGATTCTGATGAAGCTTTCCATCCTTGCGATAGGTGAGGCCAAGAATGTCCTTGTAGTCACGACGCTCAGCAATCTCGGCGACGGCATGTTCCGACTCTCCGCGAATGGCCAGATCCAGATCGTGATGGGCCAGCATGGCCTCTTCATCCTTGGGCGTGAAA
>JAAZXD010000372.1 GCA_014240355.1 Roseibacillus sp.
CTCAGGGAACCACACATGATCTTTACCCATGTGGACGAAAGGAAACGGCGGCGGCTGACCCTGGATCTTTACCGACCCTCCGCGGGGGAAGGACCGCACCCTGCCATCGTCCTGTATTTTGGCGGGGGTTGGCAGAACGGACGACCGGGAATCTTTGCCAACCTTGCCCAGGCTCTGGCGAAACGGGGCTACGTCTGTGTAGTCCCGCAATACCGGCTCAGCGGAGAGAAACCTTTTCCCGCGGCGGTGCATGACTGCAAGGCCGCCATTCGCTGGATGCGGAGGAATGCCCGGCGCTTCAAGGCGGACCCGGACCGGATCGCCTGTCTGGGAGGGTCCGCAGGCGGTCATCTCTCCGGATTCATGGCAGCCACCAACGGGATCAAGCGCTTCGAGGGGAAAGGCGACAATCCCGAGATCTCCTCGGATGTGCAGTCAGCCATTGTGATGTGCGGACCGATGAACCTGCTTTCCGCGCACGTCGTGGAGCGCGTTGCGAAGGCCGCCGGGAAACCGGAAGGAGATGCCGTCATCGACTTCATGGGAGGAGCGCTTCCGACCCAGAAAACGGGGATCTACCGGGAGGCCTCTCCACTCACCCACGTGAGCAAACGGACGCCTCCGATGCTTTTCATTGATGGCGAACTGGACCGTCCGGGGGTTCGTTACACTGAGTTCTGCGGAAAACTGGACAAGCTCGGGATTCCCCATGAATTTGTCATGATGCCCGGGGCTCCGCATCCCTTCTGGAACATGCGGGAATGGTTTCTCCCGACCGTCAAGGCCGTGGATGAATTTCTAAGGAAGCATCTTCCGGGGTAATCCATGATGAGATTCAATTGGTTCGTGGGTCTACTGTCTGCCCTGCTGGCAGGGGCCCTCCAGGCGGAGGTTCCGGTGAAGGAGCGCTGGCTGCGGAAGAGTGGTTACGGGCTGATGTTCCATTACGAGGCTTTCAAGGACCATTCGCCCCAGTCCTATAATCGCGCCATTGAATCCTTTGATGTAGACCGATTCGTGGGGGAAGTTGAAGGCACCGGAGCCGGCCACATCATCTTTGTGATTGGTCAACACTGGGGCAGGTATTGCGCGCCCAACAGCGCGTACGAGAAACTGCTGGGAGTTGGGAGCGGGGTATGGACCTCGAAACGCGATCTCATCCTGGAGATCGGACAGGAGCTTGCCGAGCGGGACATCAGGCTCATCATCTACATGACAGCACGTGCGCCCATGCGCCATTACAAGGTCATCAAGGCCCTGGGAGATACCCTGCCCAGCATTGACGGCAAACCGGCCGGTCCCGGGGTCGATCCGATGTCTCATGGTCGGAAGGTCAAGGGGTTCAGGCGCAGTGAGAATCAGGCGCCAAACCCCACCTTTCTCAGGAACTGGGGGGAGGTATGTGGCGAATGGTCAAGACGCTACGGGAAGCTGGTGTCGGGATGGTGGTTCGACGGCTACAAGACCGAGATGAGGGACGCCTACGAAGCCCTCAGGAAGGAGAGATATAATGTCGACACCTGGGTGGAGGCCGTCCGTTCAGGTAATCCTGCCGCTGAGCTGGCCTTTAATGCCGGAGCCCATCCAATCCTCTCCCTCTGCACCGGGGGGAAATTGTGCCCGCACCAGACCTTCACATCGGGTGAGAACCACGGGTTCCATCAGCGGACCAAGAAGGGCCGGTGGAAGCTGTTGACGCCCGTGAATTTTCCGGCTCCGGAAGGCGTTGTCTGGCACCTCCTCCTGCCGGTCGGCGAGGGGTGGGGGACAGGTGAGGTTTCCAGGTTCGGCGTTCCCATCCTGAAGGAGCGGATTGATCACATCAATTCTGAAGGAGGCGCCGTGACCCTGGATGTTCAGGTGACTGCGGATGGCAGGATGCCCCTGGGAATCCTGCAGGTCCTCAGGGAGCTTGGCCAGGATGGCGCGAAGTTAAGGGATGGGATTCGGTCCTACTGAGGCCTGCAGGGCAGGTTTGTGCGGATGGCCGGAGCCTGAAGCAGGGCTGACTTGCTTCGTTGTCCGGAATCTGATTTGCTAGGATCGTAAATTCTGGTTCCCAAGCCATGCGTGTTCTCATTGCCTGTGACAAGTTCAAGGGATCTCTGACCGCCACCGAGGCATGCGAGGCCATACGGGACGGGTTGAGGGAGGCGGGTTCTTCAGACGATCTGGTCGTTTGCCCCATCGCCGATGGAGGAGAGGGATTCACCGAATCGATGGTAACAGCGTTGAATGGGCAGTGGCAGTCCTGCGAGTCTTTCGATGCGTTGCACAATCCGGTGGAGGCGCGATACGGATTGCTGCCCGGTGCGTCTGGAGAACTGACAGCGGTCCTGGAGATGGCGGAGGCCAGCGGACTACGGCGCATTCCGGCGGAATCACGCGACGTGCTGCACTCCTCCACCTTCGGCACGGGCTCGATGATCCGAGGTGCGGTAAATCAGGGCGCCCGGCGGATTCTGATCGGGATCGGCGGCAGTGCCACCAACGACGGTGGGGCGGGGATGCTGGCCGCCCTGGGGGTGAAATTCCTGGACGCCAGCGGGAAAGAATTGGATCCCGTGCCGGCCTCGCTGGTGAATCTGGCGACGGTGGATACTGCTGATCTGATTGATCTTCCTCCGGTCGAGGTGGCCTGTGATGTGGAGAATCCCCTGCTGGGGCCAAATGGGGCCAGTGCGGTTTACGGACCCCAGAAGGGTGCGAGCGAGGAGGAAGTGGGGTTTCTGGAAGGAGCCTTGTCCCGCTTCGTGCAGGTGACGGGGACGGACGAGGCGGCTGAGACTCCCGGGGCGGGGGCGGCAGGTGGGCTTGGCTTCGGGTTGATGTGCTTTGCGGGGGCTCGCCTGCGGAACGGATTCAACATGGTGGCAGATGCCCTGGGGTTACCCGCCCAGATGGCGGCGGCTGATTTCGTAGTGACGGGCGAGGGTTCTCTCGATGGACAAACCCTGCGGGGAAAGGCTCCCATGGGCCTTGCGCTCCTGGCCCGGGAACACGGGAAGAGGGTGGTCGCAATCGGGGGCCTGGTAGATCCCATCATGAAAGAGTGCCAGTGGTTTGATGTCACTTTCTCGCTGGAGTCGTTCGGCCTCGGCAAGGACGAGTGCATGTTCCGGGCCGAGGAACTGGTGCGGAAGCTGGGGGGGGAGGTGGCCGGACTGCTCAGGCACTGGGAAGACGAGTAGCCGGTCACTATGCGCTGGATCTTTCGAAGTCAGTCCGTATGACGACCGGAGATGAGCACGGCTACAGTGGAGGCGGTCCTGTTGTTTGCGGGGC
>JAAZXD010000373.1 GCA_014240355.1 Roseibacillus sp.
GTCGAACGCGTCTTTGCCCGGACCACCGCTCACTTTCACCAGGCCAATGTCGACAACGATGTCGATGACCTTGCCACCGTCACACTGGAAATGGCCAATGGCTGCGTGGGATCCCTTTCCCTCGGTCGGATCGGCGCTGCGGCCCACCCCGACATCGGGGAAATCAAACTGCACCTCCTGGGAAGCGAGGGATCGCTGGTCATCAGCGAGGCCCGGCCCGAGGTAGCTGTCTACGCCCGCAACCAGCCACCTGCCGAGTTCAGGCACCGGCGGATCGCTGACGAAAACAACTACCTCCTCATGCAGAACTTCGCTGAGGCCCTCGATCACGATAAAGACACCATTCTCAATGCCCGCGATGCCCGGGATATCGCAGCCACCGTGCAGGCTGCCCTTGAGAGCGCCAAATCGGGAACCCTTATCGAAACTGCCAGATGACCGCCAACGAACTCAAATCGATCCTGCATGGCGGCGAGCGCGTGGTTCTGGGAACCTGCCTCGTCTCACCCTCGCCCAAATGGCCACCGGTTTTGCGGAACTGCGATCTCGATTTCGTCTTCATCGACACCGAGCACATCGCCATCAACCGTGAAACGGTTTCCTGGATGTGCCGCACCTACAGCGCGATGGGAATTCCTCCCCTCGTCCGCATCCCGACCCAGGACCCCGATGACGCCACGGTCGTCCTGGACGACGGCGCTGCCGGCGTCATCGTGCCCTACGTCGAAAAACCCGGGGTCGTTCGGGCAATGGTGGGCGCAACGAAGCTGCGACCCCTCAAGGGTGAACGTGCCCGCCAAGCCCTCGACGGAGAGGCCCTCGAACCGGAACTGCGGAGCTACATAGACGACCATAATTCCGATCACATCCTGCTCACCAACATTGAGAGCGTACCGGCCATGGAAAACCTGGATCAAATCCTGGAGGAGCAGGGACTCGACTGCGCCCTTATCGGTCCGCACGACCTGTCCACCAGCCTCGGAGTCCCCGAACAATACGACCACCCGAAATTCCTTGAAGCCTGCGCCTTCATCCTGGGCAAGGCCCGCGCGGCCGGGATCGGCGCCGGCATCCATCACTGGCTCGCTCCAGAAAAGCAGGTCCAGTTCGTCGAGATGGGTGCCAACCTACTGATCCACAAGGCCGACGCCATTTTCCTCTCCGAGGGCCTTCAGACACAACTCCGGGAAATCCGGGAACGGCTGGGACAGGAAGATCAGACCGGGGATACCGGTCAGGTCACGATCTGAAACGGATTCCGGCGCCGCGACAGGATCCTCGTCTACCCCGGAACTCAGTTCCAGACCCGAAGACGGGCGAAGAGCCGGGCCCCTGCCGGGTCGGGGGAATCCGCGCGCCAGGTTTCAATCACCAGTCCGTCGTTATTTCCGCTCGGCGTCTGACTCACCAGGACTCCTCCCGCCGTCCAGGTCACGAGATCAGAGGAAAACTCGACCGCGTAGTTCAGTTCATCCGCGGCCACCTCCCGGGTGAAGGTCAGGGTGAGGAACGACTCCTCGCCGTTGTCCATCGTAAAAATCCCCGCCCCGGCCACCGGCAGAAACCCCTCGGAGGCCACCATGGGATCTCCTCCAAGGAAGAACTCCAGCATGGTCACCATCCCGTCGTCGTCTCCATCCCCGAAATCCTCGGAAACCTCGTGATGCTCTTTCCAGGCGGCGTAATCCAAGGTGTCATCGTCTCCCGGTGTTCCTTCAGGATAACGACTGATGCGCCAGTTGGCCGGGTCATTGTGATCCGGCCTGAGAATCTCGTCCACATTCCGGAGCACCAGACTGAATTCACCATCCCCGCCAGGAGGCCAGGGAAGCTTATCGGCATACTCGTCAATGTCATGAATGGTAGTGCCTGCTCCAAAGGAGAGTTTCAAGCGCTCGCCACTGTTGCGCAGGTTGTCATTGGGATATTCCCCGGCAATGGGCAGTCCTGCCCCATAACGCACCTCAAAGGCGGCACGATTCTTGACCACCAGGACGTATTCTCCCGGCTCCAGCGTCTCCATCCCGCTGCCCCCGAAGTCAAAGTCGATCCCCTTGGTAAAGCGAACGTTGCGCAGGTCGAGGGCGGTGGGTCCGACATTCTTCAGTTCCAGATACTCGAACTCGTCCCGGTTGGTGGAAATGAGGCGCTCTTCTCCCACTGGCTCGGGCGGGTGGTACATGAATTCCGAGATGCGCAGGTCACGCAGATGATCGGAGATATTGGGCGCAGTGGCCTGGAACTCCACGGGCTGGGACCAATGGCTCCACCGGCCGGCGGCATCCTTCATCCGCACCCGCGCCCGGTAGGTCCTGCCCACCCTGACCGCCAGGGGAGGAAACTGGTAGGCCCCATCAAAGGCTGCCAACTCCCCCGACTTGAAGCCCCCCTCGATCTCGTAGATGTTGGGCCGGGCAGGATCGTAATCCGCAACCGCCGGATTGTGGACTTCGGCCAAGCGCCACTCCATGGCCGCGAAACGCGACCGACTGGGGCTGGAAAAGGTGCTGCAGTTGAAGGTCAGTCCGTCCGACGGATAGCCCTCCGCCCCGGTATAGGTGATCGTCGGTTTTCGGGGAACATCGTCCTCCTGGCTCAGAAGCGTCCTGGACATCCAGTTCCCCCGCGATGTGATCCATGTCTTTACGACGCGCACCATCCCGGCAAAATCCCTGGTGGAGGAGATATCGTAGTAGCGGTCCTTGTGATTCAGACGCGGGTGATTATCCCACATGCGCCGATCGACATCCACGAGGGAGGGCTCTTCCGGGGTGTAGACAAACTTCATGGTCTCATCCACCAGCTTGTAACCCTCGTCACGATTGAAGAGCAGGTCCAGAACCTCGCGCACACGGTTCTGGTAATCGGTATTGAAAGCCGGATTCTGGGCCACCTTCGATTTGAAATCGTGGTTCCCGTTGCCATACATGTTGTTGGCGAAGGTCAGATCAAGATCCCAGGGGAGAACCTCGAATTTGCTGGTCTCCGGATTGTGGTAGTAGAAATAGTTCTTCCCATAGGCGATATCGTAATGATGGATAGCCTCCACCACTGTGCGATAGCTGAGGTATTTCTCAACATTGAGATTGTCCCGCCACCACTGCGCCGAGGGATTCCTGCTGCGGTAACCGCTGATGAACGCGGAGACATCGGAGCGGTTTTTGACCTGGGTGGGGCCCTGGTTGTTCGAGTCCCCGCTGTGCCCCTCGATCTTATAGAGATTCCCATCGGGCAGGCCGTGCTCGTCGAGGAACTGCCCGT
>JAAZXD010000374.1 GCA_014240355.1 Roseibacillus sp.
CAGCCTCGGGAGAGAGAGCGCGCGGTCTTCTCCTGATATAACTTCAACCTCTCACGGTGCCGGGCCCGTTCAGTCGTTGATCCACGCTTTTCGAGAATGTTGATCACCCGCCTGATGGTGTTTATCGCCCCGAGGAACTTTCCAGCGGCGGCAGAGGTGGCTGCGCGGGCAGCAAGCAGGTTGGGGTTCTCCGACACGCCCGGGGCCTTGAGCTACCCGTTTCCACCGCCTGTCAGACCACCAGGCCAGGGGGGTGATGCTACGGAACCACCGTCACGGTGATGCGCCCGAATCGCGGTGTGCCATGGCTGGCCACCACATTATCCCGGATGGTGACGGTCTCTGTGCCGTCACCGTTGTCCACCGGTGTGCCTGTCAGCGTATTGGTGGTGGTCCAATCGGAGAGATTAGTGGAGACTTCTACGAGGTAGGTGAGGTCGAGGGAGTTTTTCTGGCGCCTGAAAGTCATCGCCAGGTAGTCTGTTCCGCCGTCGGTCACGATCGATGCGCGGTAACTCTCTGCTGCGTCACTGGCCCGCGGGTTGCGGCCAAATCCGTATTCCAGGACGGTTCCGAGGGTGTCGGAATCCAGATCAAGAGAGTCGCCTGTGACGAGGGGATCGGAAATCTCGTTTTCGGTGAAGTGCTGGTACTTCCAGAAGGTGTAGGTCATCGAGGTGCCGGTGGATTCTGTCCCGGGATCACCACCTTCCGTAAGGCTGACGCCCCAGTTTTCCGGGCCATCGAAATCGGTAACCGGCGTGGTGGCTGGATCGAGCAGGACGAGCGAGTAGCCGTCATCGTCGGTGGGATCATGCCAGACGTCGTTGTAGGAGAACTCAAGGATGTTCTCCCCCAGGGCGTCAAGGATCTGTAACTGCTCGCCGTCGTTGTCGAGTTTGCCGGTGTATTCCCCGGCGATATTGAGGCCACTCGGATGACGCAGGGTGAAGGCCGCCAGGTTGGCTACCACCAGGAGGTGGTCGCCCGGGTTCAGGATGGAAGCATCGGGGAAGGTGAAGGAGATGCCCTCCACAAACTGTGCCCCGCTGATGTCGAGAGGCGAGGGGCCGATGTTGGTCAATTCCACAAACTCAAATTCAGATCCGTTGAGGGTCGCGATACTCGCCAGTTCCGCGGCGGTGGGTGCCGCCGGAGCATAGAGGATCTCGCTCACCCGCAGGAAATCCTGCCCGGGAGTGGGGCTTCCGGTGTAGCTATTGCTGTCGATCAGGTTGCCGGCATCGTCAGTGAGGGTGATGGTTTCTCCGCGGGCTGAGAGTTGTCCGTCATAGCCGCTGATCAGGTAGCGTTTCTCGTTGGCCTTCGGACTGATGCTGCGGGCACGAAATCCCGCCGCCTCACGTGCCACGTAAAGGCGTCCTCTTGCTGGAATAACCGTGCCGGCCGGGAGGGTGTGCGAAATCCCGCCTGAAATCACCCAGTCGGAACAATCGACTGCAGATCTGTTCGGGTTGACGAGGATGAAGTATTCTCCTCTCTGGTCCGGAGAGGCCCCACTGGCGGCCGGGTTGTAGTCAATGCTGCTGATGCGGATGGGGGGCGCAACCGGCTGGGCGGGGGGGATTTCACTCAGACCGTAAAGTTGGGCTCGTCGTGAGGGAACGTGATCAAGCTTGATCCGGTCCGCCGCTGGCCGCATGGCGTTGCGATTCCCCCACGATCCCCACTTCAGGTAGTCGAGATCGGCGTCGTCAGAGCCCCTGCGCAGGCCGTTGTCGCGGGGATCAATCAGGGCCACGAGTTCGTCGACGCGGTTTACGAGGTAGTTGACCGGAGAAGCGGGAGGGCCGATCTGTTTGTCCATCAGGGAGCGCATGCGGCGCAGGTACATCTGGTTGAGGATCGAGTCACTGAAGATGAACGTCTTCAGGCGGTTGGATGGTCCGGCCCGCAGGTTGTTGTTGGTGAAGCTGTCGTCAAAGTAGGCGGGACCGCTCACCCAGTTGCGTCCGAGGCACAGGTCGATGTCCCAGACCAGCGGTCGCCACTCCCGGCTGCCGTTGGTATCCCGGTAGAGATAGTAGTTCTTGTGACCGTGGTCGCGGTTGTTGGTCAGGTCGAGAGCAGCCAGGTAGTTGATCGTGCCGGGAATGTCGACGTTGTCGTAGCCGTATTGCAGCCGGGCATCCCCCGATTGGCCCAATCCGCTGACGAGGGCCTGCAGGTCGCGGTTGCTCTCGTTCTTGCGCGTCTTCTTGTTTACTCCGCTGGTTGAGGAATCGAGACGGTTGTACATCTTGTAGAGTGCTCCCTCGCCATCAAGGCCGACACGTTCGAGGTAGCGATCGTCACCATCCTCCACCATGTCCGCGGTGCTGAAGAAGGCGGCATTCTGCTGGATGCGGACCGGGAAGGCGAAGTGCGCTGGTTCGCCCGCTCTGGTCACGATTTCATATCCAAGTGTGTTCCGCGTCTTTGACTTGTCGGCCCAGTTGGTTAGCATGTTGATGTCCTTTACCCGGGCTTCGCCTTCCTGGTAGCGGAAGCGGTCGCCCTTGTTGAAATCGAAGTCGTAGCTTTTCTTGGGGAACCCGCCTGTGGACTGGCCGTGCCGGTCAGCCTGGATGTTGTCGTAGAACTGTCCGAGAAAATAGACGGATCCGCGGGAGCCGTTGGAAGTAGTCGCACCCCCGGGACTGGAGGTAAACCAGTGGAAGACCGGAAGGTTGGAACTCGCAACGGAGGGATCTTCCGCGATCGTCCCGAAGTATTCGGGAGAGTCGAAGGGATCGGGGAACTGAGGCTGGCGGGAACTTCCGCCGGCCGTATCGGTCGCGGTCACCTTCCAGCGGATCATCTCTCCGTTGGACAGGGTGCTGGTTGAAATGGTGGCGGTGTAGATGCCATCCCCGGGGACGGCATCGTTTCCGCTCCCATCGTCAACCATCGTGACGGTGTTTTCCGCCCCATACATCACACGCCACGTGAGAGTGACGGCATTGATCGGGTGCATGGTGGGAAGAGCCTCCGCCTCTATCACGAGCGGGTTGGCGTTATTGGAGAGGGGAGGGAGATTCCTGGTAACACTCCGGATCAGGGGTCCCGGTGTGGCCCCCCCGCCTGTGTTGGGTGCATTCGGGGTCGGCGTGGTGAAGTAGGAGGGCGTGCCCGTGTCCGTCACGCTGGTCGCTTCCAATTCGGGCAGGATCAGGAAATCCGAGCTTCCAGTGGAGGTATTGAGGCCGTGGATACAGAGAACGTTGGAGCCCACCGTGAGGAGGGAGGTGGAGAGAGA
>JAAZXD010000375.1 GCA_014240355.1 Roseibacillus sp.
GCGCCAGCCAACCGGAGGATCTTGTCCGCCGTGCAGCGGAACTTGGCTATCAGACCATCGCTCTCCTCGACCATATGGGAGTCCAAGGATCCGCCCGGGCTCACTTCACTGCTCAACAGCTCGGCCTCCGCTCCCTCGTGGGAGCCACCGCTGAATTGCCGAATCCTCAATCTCAAATCGCACATCTTGAAATCCCCCTCCTCGTCAAGAATCGCACCGGTTACCAGAATCTCTGTCGCCTCCTCACGGATCTGCATTGTGTCAACAACACAAGCAGTTCGACGACAACCCTATTGCAGGGCACAAAATCCGGAGCCGAAATTCCCTTTCCTCCCGCATTTTGCTCTCAAACCAAAGGCCTGATTGCCCTCCTGACTCCCGAATCCCTCCCCGATTTAACAAAAGCCAACCTTCTCGAAACCGCTATCTGGCTCCGCGACACCTTCGGGCCGGAAAACCTCTACCTCACTCTCACTCGGCACCATATCCGCGGTGAAGAACGACGCAACCGCCTCCTGATCGATCTCGCCGGTCACCTCAAACTCCCCCTCCTCGCATCCAACGCCCCGCTTTTCGCCCGCCGCCGCGATCGCCTCCTCGCTGACGCCTTCACCTGTCTGCGCCACCACACCACCCTCGACCAGGCGGGCACCCTCCTGGAAGCCAACCCAGAGCGCCACCTCAAGTCCCCCTCGCAGGTCACTGCCCTCTTCCACGATCACTCCGAAGCTCTCCACAACACCCAGCTCCTCGCTGATCGCCTTGAGTTCACCCTCACAAACCTGGGCTACAGGTTCCCCTCCTATCATGAAAACGGACATCCGCTCTCTCCCGGGAAAGAAGCCGGACTTCTCCGTGAACTCACCTTCCGCGGAGCCCGTCAGCGTTATGGCAAAGTCGGATCCAGGATCCGTCGGCAACTTGAGCATGAACTGGCGCTCATCATTCGACTCGGTTTCTCAGGCTACTTCCTCATCGTCTGGGAACTGGTCCAGTTTGCCAGGTCCCAGGGTATTCTCTGCCAGGGACGTGGCTCGGCCGCCAACTCTGCAGTTTGCTACTGCCTTGAAATCACCGCCTGTGACCCCATCAGCAGCGATCTCCTCTTCGAGCGCTTCCTCTCCGAAAACCGCAAGTCCTGGCCAGATATCGACATAGACTTCCCTTCCGGTGAACGGCGCGAAGCCGTCATCCAGCATGTCTACCGGAAATACGCCCCCCGCGGTGCAGCGATGACCGCCAACGTCATCACCTACCGACCGCGATCGGCATTCCGCGAGATGTCCAGGATCCTTGGCTTCCCCGACTCAATCGCTGATCGCTTCTCCGGCCTCTCCTCCTCTCCCGGAATCCATCCTGACCACGATGGCAGATCACAACATCCCAGGCTGGATATTGAAGACCTTGAATCAGGCTCGCCCCTGGCCGGGATCTCAATGGATAGCTGCTATCCAGAGAACCATATCGAACATCTTGAGAAAACCTTCACCCGATCCGGTGTTCCTCCCGACCATCCCCGCTTCAAACCACTCCTCCACCTTTACCATGAAGTCCTCTCCTTCCCCCGTCACCTCGGTCAGCATTCGGGCGGAATGATCATCTGCGACAACGGACTCGACTCGATTGTCCCGCTGCAACCGGCCGCCATGCCCAACCGCACCATCGCGCAATGGGACAAGGACGATTGTGAAGACCTCGGCATCGTGAAAGTCGACCTCCTCGGCCTGGGCATGCTCGCCGCCATGGAAGACAGCCTCCGCATCTGTCACCAGCGCGGCAAGAACATCGATCTCACCCGCATCCCCCATGACGATCCGGCTACCTATGATCTTCTCTGCCGCGCCGACACGGTAGGCACCTTCCAGGTCGAATCCCGCGCCCAGATGGCCACCCTGCCCATCATGCGGCCGAAGAACTTCTACGATCTCGTTATCGAAGTGGCCCTCATCCGTCCCGGCCCAATCGCGGGCGATCTCGTGCACCCCTATCTCAACCGCCGCAACGGTCGCGAACCGGTCGACTATATTCATCCGGATTTCCAACCCGTTCTGGGGCGCACTCTCGGGGTCCCTCTCTTCCAGGAACAGGTCCTCCGCATGGCTATGCTTATCGCGGGTTTTGATGGCGCCGAGGCTGACGAACTGCGCCGTGCCATGGCCTTCAAGCGCTCCGACCAACGCATGGAGAACATTTCCAGGAAGCTGATCCTCCGCATGTCCGAGCGCAATATTGACATTGCGGTCCAGGAAAAGGTGGTCAAGGCCATCGGCTCCTTTGCCCTCTACGGGTTCCCCGAAAGTCATTCCATCTCCTTTGCCCTCATTGCCTATGCATCCTGCTGGCTCAAGACCCACCATCCTGCCGAGTTCTTTGCCGGTCTCATCAACAATCAACCCATGGGATTCTACTCGGTAGCCACCCTCCTCCGTGACGCCCGCAGGCACGGTATCCGGGCCAGATCAGTCTCCGTTCTTCATTCTGCCTGGGAAACCCTCGTCCTCGACGACCAGACACTCCGTCTCGGTCTCCAACGCCTCAAAAACCTCTCCACCGCCACCGCCGAACGCCTCGTGGACACCCGCTCCCATGCCCAGTTCTCCAGCCTTCCCGACTTCCTCCGCCGCGTGCACCCTAACCGAAAGGAGCGCCGCCTCCTCGCCGCCGCCGGAGCCCTCAATGATCTCCCCGAAGTGGAACACCGGCGGGACGGTCTCTGGCAGGTAGAAATGGACCCACAGGAAGATCTCTTCAGTCGCTCCAGTTTGCCGGCCGAACCCTACGACGCGGAAGAGTCATCTGCCGGCAGGACTTCACAAGGCAATCGGCAATCCGCAACCCCTCTCACCCGCATGACTGCCCTGGAAAGGCTCTCCTCAGACTACGCTACCCAGGGCCACACAACAGGACCTCACCCCATGTCCCTGCTCCGCAAGTCCTGGGAAGCGGAAAGCCGACGACCCTCAGCGGAAGCATCCCTCAATCTTCCTCCTTCGAGTTTCCGGGACGGGACTCTTCTCAGAGCATCCGACTTCCCCTCCATCTCTCACGGCCGGCAGATCACATGTGCCGGCCTCGTCATCTGCCGGCAGCGCCCCGGAACAGCCAAGGGACATTGTTTCATCTCCCTCGAAGATGAAACCGGCATCGCCAATCTTTTCGTTCCCCGCGACACATTCCACCATTACCAACCTATCATCACCACCGAACGCTTTCTCCTCTGCCATGGGCGCATGCAGATCGGCGAAGGTGACCTC
>JAAZXD010000376.1:0-283 GCA_014240355.1 Roseibacillus sp.
GCTGGCGACGAGGAAGATTCAACTGGTCCCTGGGAGACTTCAGAACTTCGTGGAATGGCTGGTGGAGAGCCTGATCAATTTCTTCACCGGGATAATGGGGGAACACCTCGCCAGGCGGACCTTCTGGTTCCTGGCCACCGCCTTCATCCTGATCCTCTTCTCCAACTGGGCCGGACTCATTCCGGGGGTCGGAACGGTTGGGTTTGAATTGAGCGGGGAAGGAGTCGATGCGCACGACAAGTTCCGGCCCTTCTTCCGGGGTGCCAATGCCGACCTGAACCTC
>JAAZXD010000376.1:293-3246 GCA_014240355.1 Roseibacillus sp.
CACCATGGCGATGGCGCTGACCTTCTTCCTCCTCTGGTTCTACTGGTCCTTCACCGAGATCGGCCCGGTCAACTTCATCAAGCATATCTTCGCCCCCAAGGGGGGGAAATTCAGGGGCATCATGTTGATCCTGATGGGGGGGCTCTTCCTCTTCGTTGGCCTGATCGAGGTGCTCTCCATCGCGGTGCGTCCCATCGCCCTCATGTTCCGACTCTATGGCAATGTGTATGCCGGGGAGAGTATGCTGGAGATCCTGATGACCATGTTCAACCTGCCGGACTGGCTCCAGTGGCTCCCGGCCCTTCCCTTCTACTTCCTGGAACTGCTGGTTGGCTTCGTGCAGGCCCTGGTCTTCGCGCTGCTCTGCGCGGTGTTCACCAAGCTCATGTGTGAGCATCACGAGGAGGATCACGGCGACGAGGCCCACGATCACGACGAAGCCCCGGCCGGGACAAACTCCGCGGAACCAAGTTCCTGAACAGATACTCCTGCCGGTCGGACCATGGACCCCCGTGGAGGCCGGCGAAAGAAGCAACAAACCAAACAAAACAGAACAATGGACAGCCTGATGCAACTCCTTGCGAGCGTTCCTTTCATCTTCGACCTCCTGGCCGCGATGGAAGGGAAGATTCACGTCGGCCTTGCAGGTACCGGTGCCGGAATCGGCGTGGGCCTGGTTGGCGCGAAAGCCACCGAAGCCGTGGGCCGTAATCCCGGGGCCCAGGGACAGATCATGACGATTGCGATCATCTTCGCCGCCCTGGCGGAGGGGATCATCTTCATCGCTCTCTTCCTTGTGAAGTGAGGGTTTCAGGAGGACGCTCCCCGCCCGGGAGCGTCCTCTCCCCTCGACCATTCGTTCCCAATCCCTTTTCCACCATGCCTTTCGACAACATCCTGATCCTCGCGGCAGAGACCGAGGCTGCCGACGGCGGCATAGTCGAAACCATCACCAAGACTTTCCAGATCCACTGGTGGACCCTGTTCTGTCAGTTGGTCAATTTCCTCATCGTCTGCCTGGTCCTCAAGAAGTTCGCCTACGGACCGGTCATGAACCTCCTTGAGCAGCGCCGCAAGCGGATCGCCGATGGGGAGGCCAAGCTCGCAGAGGTGGAGGAGCAGATCGCAGCCAGCGAAAAGCGCACCCAGGAGGCCATCCAGGAAGCCAACGAGCGTGCCAAGCGCCTGGTGGAGGAGGCCAAGGAGAGCGCGGTTGCCATCGGAGACAAGAAGGCTCAGGAAGCGGCGGCGGAAGCGAGGGCCATCCTGGCCAAGGCCGAGGAGGCCGCGAAGAGCGAGCGCGACAAGATGCATGCGGCCCTGAAGAAGGAATTCGGGCGCCTGGTGGCCTCTACCACCGCCCAGGTCACCGGCAAGGTCCTGACCGACGAGGACCAGAAGCGCATCAATGAAGAAGCCCTCGCCGAGGTCGACAGCTAGGAAACGAGGCAAACCGGCATGAAAATTTCCCGCGAAGCTGCCACCACCGCCCGCCGTGCCTTCCGCATGTGCGTGGAGGGTGATCGCGTGGTTGATGACAAGCTTCGCGCGGTATTCAAGAAAGTCGCGGAAGCGAAGCCCCGCGGCTGGCAGGCCATCCTGCACGAACTGAAGCGCCTGACCCGCCTCGAAATGGAGCGGCGCCAGGTCCTGGTTGAAAGCGCCGAGGTTCTCGATGCCGCCTCGCAGGACCGGGTGAAGGGCAGTCTCGCCGAGAAGTATGGCGACGACCTCTCCTTCGAATTTAAGATCAATCCCGGCCTCCTCGGCGGGATGCGCGTGCGTGTCGGCAACGACGTCTGGGACGGCAGCGTGAAGACCCGCCTCGATAGACTCGCCAACTCCTTCTAATAACTCTCCTCCACCCCTTTCCCCTTCAAATTCAATCCTCCCTCCCATGAGCAACATCCTTCAGGAACTGGAACAGGAAATCGCAAATGTCTCCGCCGGGGTCGCCAAGACCAACGTGGGGACCGTGCGGGAAATCGGAGATGGCGTCGCCAAGGTCGAAGGACTGAGCGAAGCCCAACTCAACGAAATGATCGAGTTTCCGGGCAACCTTTTCGGACTCGCGCTGAACCTCGAGGAAGGCGAAGTCGGGGTCGTGATGCTCGGTAATTCCCAGCACATCGCGGAAGGCGACGAGTGCCACACCACCGGCAAGCTCCTCTCGGTGCCGGTGGGGGAGAAACTCCTCGGTCGGGTGGTGGACGCCCTGGGACGCCCGGTCGATGGCAAGGGCGAGATCGAGTCCGACACCCAGTATCCGGTGGAGAAGATCGCGCCGGGCATCATCAAGCGGAAATCCGTGAGTGTTCCGGTGCAGACCGGGATCGCGGCAATCGACGCCATGATCCCGATTGGGCGCGGCCAGCGCGAGCTCATCATCGGTGACCGCTCCACCGGCAAGACCACCATCGCGGTGGACACCATCATTTCGCAGGCGCAGCAGAACAAGGCGGCGAAGGAAGGGACGCTCAAGGATCACAAGCCGCTCTACTGCGTCTACGTCGCGATCGGCCAGAAGCAGTCCAACATCGCACGGACGATCTCGACCCTCGAGAAGGCCGACGCCATGGACAACACGATCATCGTGGCGGCGGCTGCCTCCGACTCCGCCGCCAACCAGTTCCTCGCGCCCTACGCCGGTTGCGCCATGGCGGAGTATCTCATGGACCAGGGCAAGGATGTCCTGATCGTTTACGATGATCTTTCCAAGCAGGCCGTGGCCTACCGCCAGGTTTCGCTCATCCTTCGCCGCCCGTCCGGTCGTGAGGCCTACCCCGGCGACGTCTTCTACTTGCACAGCCGTCTTCTCGAGCGCTCCGCTCGTCTTTCCGACAAGGAAGGTGGGGGATCGATCACCGCCCTGCCCATCATTGAGACCCAGGCTGGGGACGTGAAACAGGGCGTTGTAGACGATCTCTTCATCCGGCAGGAGCTCTACGGTTCC
>JAAZXD010000377.1 GCA_014240355.1 Roseibacillus sp.
GATGCCAATGGCCCGGTCATTCAGGGATGAAGGACTTCTATCTGATTCGGTTCTCTAGACCTCATTCTGCATCTCTTCCGCGTAGCGATGCACCCAGATGCTCTGCACCAGTCCGAGCAGAAACATGCAGATCACCACAAAGGTTCCCGAGTAACTGATGAGCGGTAGTGGAATACCCGTGATCGGCATGATCGAAACGCACATGCCGATATTCTCGAAGATGTGGGCGAACAGAAGCGCAACAACTCCGGCAGCGATGATCTGTCCTGCAAAATCACGGCTGTAAAACGCGACAAAGAGACACTGGATCAGTAACAGGGCAAAGCCCGTGATGAGCAGGAGACTTCCCCGAAATCCCTGCTCTTCCGCGATCACCGCAAAGATATAGTCGTTGTGAGCAGTCTTCCAGGGAATGTCCTTGCGATGATGCAGGGAGTCCTTGGAGGTGCTCCCGTAGCCAGCCCCTCGCCAACCCGCCTTACCGACCGCCATGGTGACTCGATACTCGGCATAGTTCTTGTCCGTATTGGTTATATGGCCCCGCTGCAGATTCTCGAGATAGTTGTTGATACGCGCGTTCCCACGCTCCGAAGCCCCGGGCAGCACGATGAAATAGATCAAGGGCACAACCCCGGCTCCGATCAATGCCATGAAGAGAAGATACCGGAATGGAATCCCCCCCACCAGCATGGTGACAAACGCGACCGGCAACCACACGATGGCCGATCCCATGTCACCGTTCTTCATAACCAGCAGGAACGGCACACCACAAAGACCTGCAATAATGCCCAACCGACACACCGGGTGCCCGAGAATCCGGTGTATCCTGGGCAGCGTCTGAAAAGTGAAACCCACCATGATGATCCCTGCCGCTATGACCAACTGGGTGGGTTGAAAGCTCAAGCCCATCACCGTGAGTTGGTGTACTTCCGACCCTTGGGACATGAGGATCAGCAGCATCACGATTCCCACCAGATACATCGGGATGCCCAGCCACATCAGCCAACGGTAATCGACCAGCGCGACTGCGAAATACACGAGGCTCCCGATGACAATCCATAGCTTCTGCCGGTCCGCAAACCACCCGCCCCAGAGATCGGGCTGATCGAGCAGGTCCGGCACTGGAATATGGCGTGCCGCGCTCTCGATGCTGAACACCCCAAAGACGAGCAGGCCGTACATGGTGAGGACAAGCACCCAATTCATTCCGAGGAATTTTCGGAAGAGCGGAGTCATCTCAAATCACGACCGACCATACGGAGAAAGAACCCAAAGACAAGTAACGAGGGTGCCCCAGGGAACGTGTCAGCCTCCTTATCAAATTAAAGGGCTCCATGTTCCCCGCCGTAGCCCACCCCCAAACCGAAGCAGGCCCCCTCCCGGCCCACAGCGGATAATGTCTCGAAAGAGGCTGGAAACCACGGGATCCCTGCCCGGATGCGCTCAATCGTCAAGAAACCCTGTCAACGGACTGCTCGCCTCTGCCCGATCATTCTGCATGGGCAGGCCTGCCTCAAAAGCGGTGCGTCCTGCCTCCACTGCAGAATGGAAGGCCCGCGCCATGCTCACCGGGTCCCCTGCCACCGCTACCGCCGTGTTCACGAGGACGGCATCGGCCCCCATCTCCATCGCTTGCGATGCGTGACTGGGCGCTCCGATCCCCGCATCCACCACTACGGGTACGTTAGCCTGCTCAATGATGATTTCAATCTGGTCCCGGGTTGTCAGACCACGATTCGATCCTATGGGGGCCCCGAGGGGCATGACGGTGGCAGCGCCTGCGTCCTCCAGACGTTTGGCCAGCACGGGATCGGCATTAATGTAGGGCAAGACGGTGAACCCCTCTTTTATGAGGGTTTCTGCGGCAGAGAGCGTTTCGATGGGATCAGGTAGAAGGTAATTGGGGTCCGGGTGGATCTCGAGCTTGATCCACTTGGGCAAACCCACCGCTTCTGCAAGTCGGGCAAGCCGTACGGCCTCCTCGGCATTCATTGCCCCACTGGTATTGGTCAGGAGGAGATATTTCTCCGTATCTACGTAGTCCAGTATGTTGGCAAAGGAATCCCCCTCCCCGCTCACGTCGACCCGGCGCAGCGCGACCGTCACGATTTCGGCCCCGGAAGCGTCCAACGCCTCACGCATCACTTCCAGAGAACCGAACTTGCCGGTGCCTAGCAGGAGGCGAGAGGAAAATCCGCGCCCCGCAATCTCTAGCCCCACAGCGCTCACCGTCAGGATGGGATAAGGTCTCTCACTGCCTCACGCTCTTCGCGCAATTCCTGCACCGACTCGTCAATCTTTCCGCGAGAAAACTCGTCAACCTCAACCCCTTCCACCACCGACCAGTTGCCTGCCCCGTCAGATCGCACGGGCATGGAGGCGATCAGTCCCTCATCAATACCATACTGTCCCTCCGAGCAGATTGCCACGCTGTTCCAGTCTCCTTCGGGAGTGGCCTTGGCCAGAGTGCACACCGTTTCGATCGCGGCATTGGCAGCTGAAGCCGCCGAAGACGCTCCACGCGCTTCGATAATCGCTGCGCCCCGCTGCTGAACGGACCTGATGAACTCGCCCTCCAACCACTCACGGTCGGTGATGACTTCAGGGACCGGGCTCCCCTCTATTTGCGCGTGCACAAAGTCGGGGTACTGGGTCGCAGAATGATTTCCCCAGATGCACATGTTGGAAACGGAATTGGTGTGCACGCCAGCCTTGGCTGCAAGCTGACCCTTGGCGCGGTTTTCATCGAGCCGGGTCATGGCGAAGAAGCGATCCCGGGGAACCCCATCAGCATTGCGCATCGCAATGAGGCAGTTCGTGTTGCAGGGATTCCCGACCACCAGGACACGGATATCATCCGCCGCATTTCGCGCAATGGCCTCGCCTTGTCCTGTGAAAATCTTACCATTGATACCTAGCAGGTCCTTGCGCTCCATGCCTGCCTTGCGGGGCACGGAACCCACCAGGAGGGACCAGTTAGCCCCCTTGAACCCTTCATCCAGGTCCGAGGTCGGGGTCACTCCGGCCAGAAGCGGAAAGGCGCAGTCATCCAGTTCCATGACCGTGCCCTCAAGCGCATTCATGGCCGCATCGATCTCGATGAGTCTCAGATGAACAGGTTGATCCGGCCCGAATATCGCGCCCGAAGCGATTCGAAAAAGAAGAGCGTAGCCGATCTGACCCGCCGCACCGGTGATGGAAACAGTAATGCACTCCTTCATGACAACGCTTCTCGCTTT
>JAAZXD010000378.1 GCA_014240355.1 Roseibacillus sp.
CGAAGGCCGGGGCCATCTTTGTCGGTTGGTCTGGAGCGAGCACCAGCACGGAGACCACAATCCAACTGCCCCTCCCGGCCCGGACAGCCTCGGTGACCGCCATGTTCGAGTGAAGTGACTCGTTCTTCGGAATGCTCAGGAATTGCACCTCCTGGAGCTCTGCGTCTCCAACTCTGCAAAGAATTCCAGGAGCCGCCCTTGTTCGGTGGCCCGCAGTAAGGTCGGTGCCGACAAAAAGGCTCCGGAACGGAGGCGGGAGAAATTCACGTGATACCCCAGCCTGCCGTCCCTTTCCGGCGCCTTGACGAAAAACCAATTTCCCTTCCGTAACTATCCGGAGGACTTCAGCAGGAGGAGGTCGCCCGCAAATTCTTGGGAATGAGCATGAGGCAAAAATTCCCCTCTTGACCAAAGACCACAACAGTTTCCTCTATCCGGTTAGGAGCCCGCCTTGTCGACGGGATACTCGCCATGAAACTGAGTCCCAAGATCCTGGTGGTGACGGGAGTGCTGCTCCTCGTCGTTATTGGAACCGTAGTATGGCGCAGGGGGTGGCAAGGGGAGAAGGATCCTGGTGCCGGAGGGCAGGGAACCGGCACGGAAGTAACTGGTGCGCCGCAGGTCGAGAATGGCCCTGCACGGGTAGCCTCCGCCAGTGACGGGTGGAAGGAACTGGACGACCCGGCCGCGGATGGATGGGAGAGTGAGGTGCTGCACAGGCTCCTGAAGAAGAAGCTGGCGCTGCTCGCGCAGTTCGTGATCAGCGGGGAGCCGGGAGAGGAAGGATTCGGGACGGTGGTAGCCGGGGAGGTGGAGGGATCGAACCTGGTTCCCACGGACCTGGAGCCCGTTTGGAGCCAGGGCGGAGTGGTGGTAAAACGGGGAGTGGGCCTTTCCGGGACCGACTACCGGGACCCCTCCGGGTTTGTCTCGGCCGTGCAAATGGTCAGCAGGGCTCTGGGTGGAAAGGCCGAAACAAGGCGATGTGCATTCAAGGTTGTTGCCATCAGGCCGGGGCCGGCAGGGGTACAGGCCCGGGTCTCGGTGGAGTGCGCACGGGTGGATGGGACCGGCGTGGTGGAGCAGCATGCGGAGTGGATGACGACCTGGCAGGTGTCCCCGGGCAGAGAGGATGCACGACTGGTGGGCGTCATACTGCAAGGCTTTGAGCAGAGCGAGGGGCCGGGGAGACTTTTCACGGACTGCACGGAGTCGATCCTGGAGGCAAACGACAGTTACCGCAGGCAGCTCCTGCGCGGTTACCCCTACTGGCTGCAGAGGATCCAGGACACTCGCCAGATGACTCTGCTGGGGACTCCTGGCACAGCCCTTGGTGATGTCAATGGGGACGGGTTGGAGGATCTCTATCTCTGCCAGGCGGGGGGACTACCCAACCGGCTCTATGTTCAGAGGCCGGATGGCACCCTCCGGGATGCCACTGCGGAGTCGGGAACGGGTTGGGTTGAGTCGTCCCGCGCGGCCCTCCTGGTCGATCTCGACAACGATGGAGACCAGGACCTGGCGGTGGCGACCTACGCACGTCTCGTGCTCGCTCGAAATGACGGATCGGGTCGGTTCGAGGTGATGACGGTCCTGGAGACGGGGATCGGATCGATGGGAATCTCGGCGATCGACTTCGACAACGATCGCGATCTCGATCTCTACGTCTGTCACTATAGTCGGGGTGACCTGGACCTGGAAGCGGGTGCGACGGTGATCGGTTCCGGGGGGCGGTTCGTCTACCACGACGCGAACAATGCGGGGCGCAATTATTTCTTCCGAAACGAAATCGAGGGAGAGAAGTGGAAACTCCAGGACGTCACGGAAGAATCGGGACTCGATGTCAACAACCGCCGCTTCAGCCTGGCGGCGGCCTGGGAGGATTTCGACAACGACGGAGACCAGGATCTCTACGTGGCCAACGACTTCGGACGAAACAATCTCTATCGCAATGATGAGGGGCGCTTCACCGACATCGCCCCGGAAATGATGGGGGAGGATCAAGCTTCGGGGATGTCGGTCTCGTGGGGCGACGTCAACCGCGACGGACGGATGGACCTTTACATCGCCAACATGTTCTCGGCGGCCGGGAACCGCATTGCGCCACAGGAGGGATTCAGCCTGGGGTCTTCGAAGGAGGTGCGGGACGCGCTCCTGCGATTTGCGAGGGGAAACACCCTGCTCGTGCAGGAGGAGGGGCGCTTCAAGGATATGAGCGAGGAGCTCGGCGTGACCATGGGTCGATGGGCCTGGAGTTCGATATTCACCGATATCAACAATGATGGTTGGGACGATTTACTGGTGGCGAACGGGTATATCACCACTCCCGATCCCGGCGACTTGTGAAGTTTCTTCTGGCGGCAGGTCGTGTCACGCTCACATCAGGTCACCACCAGGGAGCCGTCGCGGGCTCACCTCGACCTCTCCCAGATGATGAAGCGCGGGCGCTCCTGGAGTGGCCGGGAGCGGCACTGCGCCTATCTCAATCTTGGCAAGGGAGCGGACGGGAAGCTGGCTCGGTTTGCCAATATTTCCGCGATGGCAGGGTTTGATTACCCGGAAGACGGGCGGGCGCTCTGTCTGACCGACTGGGATCACGACGGCGACCTCGACTTCTGGCTCTCTAACAGAACTGCCCCTCAGCTGCGGTTTCTTCGTAACGATGCCACGAAGGGGAATCACTTCCTGGCGCTTCGCCTGCGGGGGACGAAGGGGAATTGCGATGCGATCGGAGCACGGGTGGAGGTGGCGTTCCCTGGGCGGGCGGTGCCCCTGCTCCGGACCGTGCGAGCGGGGGATGGTTACCTCGCTCAATCGAGCAAGGATCTCGTTTTTGGGCTGGGAGAGTTCGGAGGAGAGGTGCGGGTCACCATCCGCTGGCCGGGAGGGACCGTGGAGGTAATCGAAAAAGTGGAGGTCGACGCGCACTACCGGGTGACAGAAGGAGAAAATCCTGTGCGCTGGAAACGGCCGGCGAGTGAACTGGCTCTGAAGAACTCCCCGCCCCAGCCTGCGATTGCGTCCTCCCAGGTGCGGATTCCGATGGTGACCCTGCTGAAGGTACCGAACATGAAGTACGAGTCATTTGACGGCAGCGAGGGCGAGGCGCCGGGCCGCTCCGGCCGGACCACTCTCATCAACTTCTGGGCGAGTTGGTGCGCGCCCTGCCTGCAGGAACTGGCCGACTTCAAGGAGCGC
>JAAZXD010000379.1 GCA_014240355.1 Roseibacillus sp.
CTCGGATTATAGGGTTTACTATTTGGCTCACCACCCTGCTTGTCAGATTGTCCGATCACCTTACCGCCGCCTAGACCGCCACCATAAAGAATCAGCGGAGCCAGACGCGCCCAGTGATCGCGTCCACCGCGTTTATTAATTTTTGGAGTTCGCCCCATCTCCCCGCAACAAACGAGTAGAATCTTGTCAGATAATCCACGAGCTTCACAGTCACGAATGAAGGCGGCTACCGCATGGTCAAAACTGCGGCCCACAGCTTCCATGCCATCGATCATATTCAGATTATTGCCATCCGCGTGCATGTCCCACACGCCGGCATAGCCCGCGTGGATGGTGACAAAGCCACATCCAGCCTCACACAGACGTCTGGCAGTGAGGAGGAGCTTGCCGATCGATTGGGCCTGCGCAGTGTAGTAGCCCTTCCTCCCACGGTTTACCTTGTTCCACTGGCCCCGTTTTGCGAAGCGGGAGGTATCATAACGGGACACGACCCGGGGGTCCTCCCTGCTCAGATCAAAGGCGTTGGAAACGTGTCCATTGAGAAGCACTTGGAAGGCCTGTTGCTGTAATTCGTCGAGCGCTTCCATCCTGCCTCCCACGTCGATAGACCGGTTGAGACCATCGAGCTTGCCCAGAAGTTCTCGCCGGTCGGCGAGGAATCGTTCCCGGTTGACTGGCAACGTCATGTCCTGCTGCAGCTCGCCTCCGCCGCCTGAGAGGAAGGGAGCGAAGGAGGAGTTGTAGGGGCCGGTGGCGGCCAGGTTTCCGCGGGCCTCCGGCCTGGGTGCCCCGGGAAGCACGGTCCGGGGAAAGATAACGGTGTTGGTGGGCATCCCCGAGAGGCGGCGGGTGGCTCCAGCCACCCGGGCATAATGCGTGCCGATGTTGGCTTCATGCGAGGATGGGCTTACGATCGGCTGGATATTGTGGCCGGCGTTCCGGGTCGTGAAGGAACGCACGACCGTTAACTTGTGAGCGAGTTTGGCCAGGCGCTGCATGGTGGCGCCAAAGTGTACCCCGGCCAGCGAGGTGCGGGTTGTGCCCCCCACGGTGCGCACTTCGGAGGGCGCATCCATCTTGGGGTCGAATGTCTCCAGCTGGCTCGGTCCGCCCTGCTGGAACAGGAAGATCACGCACTTGTCCTTGAGGGGATTGTCCTGTGCTCTGGTGGCAGCAGCACGGCTGGCAAGAAGGGAGGGAAGGGAGAGACCGGCCAGACCGAGGCTGCCGAGGCGCAGAAGCTCGCGTCGTGATGTGCCGGGGCGCTGATCTGCGATTGTTAACATGGAAGACCGTTTCTCCGGAGCCCCCCTTTCACGGGGGAGGCCATGGTTGAAGCTATCCTATGGGATTGTGTGTCCACTGGAAAGCCAATAGCGCTCCTCTACTCCGTCATCTTCAGCGTCACCCGTTGGTCAACGGCTACATCCTTGACTGTGCGGGTCGATCCGTCAGGCCAGAGAATATCCACCTGGATGGGCTTGTCGTGTCCGCCGAGGCCGAAGTGGAGGACGAGGTCGTTCTGGTTCCCCTGTCCCGTTCCCGCGGCCACCTGGCGGGTGAGGATTCTGCCGTCCGGCAGGGCCACGCGCGCCTGGGCGCCGATGGCGAACAGGTTGATCTTTTTCCGGTCGCCGAGGAGGTGCACCTTGAGCCAGTGGTGGCCTTTCTCGCCGCCGTTCACGAAGAACCTGCCGGCCGCCATGAGATCGAGATCCCCGTCATTATCGAAGTCGGCCCATGCCGCCTGATAAGTGGGGGGCAAGCCGTCCAGCTTACTCCCGGCGGTTGCATTGACGAACTTGAAGTTGCCATCGTTGCGGAAGAGGACCGAGTTATTCTTGCGCCCGAAGGAAGCCACCCCGTAGACGGTCGTGAAGAAGAGATCGAGATCGCCATCGTTGTCGTAATCGGCGGCGGAGGGGCTGGCGTAGGATTCCTGGTAGAAGACTCCGCCCTGGCCCTTGCTCTCGAATTTGAATTCGCCCTCCCGGCCGTTGTTGCGCAGCCAGAGCGACTCGGGCTGGTTGCCGCGACCGTCCTTGTGCGCAAAGTTGCCGGCGAAGAGATCAAAGTTGCCATCGTTGTCAAAGTCCCCCCAGGCCGCGCCGATGGAGTGGCCCCCGCCGAAGCCGGGACCATTTGCGATCACGCCAAAGGCGCCCGTTACATCCGAAAAGGTTCCCTTCCCATTGTTCTGCCAAAGGATGTTCGGCTGAAGTCGGTAGTTGGAGACGTAGATGTCGAGGTCACCGTCACGATCGAAGTCACAGGCGGTCACACCGCGGGCACGGTAGCGGACCTCGCTCCAGGTCAGCTTGAAGGATTTCCCCCCCTGGTTGGTCAGCAGGAAGTCGGCATAGGTGTCATTAGGCCAGGCCTCGTAGCCACCGGCATAGAGATCGACAAACCCGTCCCTGTTGAAGTCGCCCCAACAGGCCCCCAGCGAGCTGCCCTTGGGTAATTCGGGCAATTCAATGGCAACAAACTCCTTGCCGCCCTTGTTGCGGTAAATCTTGCGCCCGCCCCAGGAGTAGAGATCGAGAAAACCGTCATTATCGAAGTCGGCTGCCACGCAGGCTCCGGTGTTGGCCACTTCCACGAATTTTCTGCCCTTCTCGTTGCGGTAAACCTTCCCTCCGACGCAGATATCGGTCCAGCCGTCGTTGTTGAAGTCGAACCAGCAGGCCTCGTTCCCGCCTGCCAGGCCGAATTGCTCGCTCTTGTCCTCGAAGACAGCGGCGTGAACGGGGAGGGCGAGGAGGGCGAGGATTGAGAAACCCGGGCGGAGTAGAGCGGATGTGTAGGTCCAACGCATTCCTCTAGTCTACACCTGTCGGGTTCAGGGTGACAGGGGAAATAAAGCAGACAATGGAAGGGCCTTGTGGTGCCTGAACAGGGAACCCGGGGTGATCTCACGCGATAGTCATCTTCTCTGGTTCACCAGTGGACAGCGATGGATCGCGAGGTGGATGCTCTGCGGTATCGGCAGCTTGTGCTGTCCCAGGTGCGTTTTTTGATGCATCAGAGACCCGGAGGTTGTTAGATCTCCGGCACCATGATTTGCGATCGTAGTCTAGTTCTGGCGGGGGCCGTGGTTGCCCTTGCCACCGGTTGCACCCAGCATTCCGGTGGTGGGTCCGGGGGGGGGGCAGCTGGTCCGGAGCTTCCGGCCCTGTCGACTGTCCCGGAGG
>JAAZXD010000037.1 GCA_014240355.1 Roseibacillus sp.
TCGTCCGCCAACTTGCTGGTCATCGTTGTGATAACACTCAGGGGCCGTAAACCGGATCAGGAACTGGTGGAACGCTACTTCGGAACCTGACCCCGACTCGAAATGAATTTCGAGTCGCGCCCATGGCCTTAATCGCTAACTTCCCACTTCATCGATGAGCGCTGAAGAAAAACTCAAGGAATTGAATCTCGAATTGCCCGAAGCTCCAAAGCCGATGGGCGTTTACAAGCCGATTGTCTTCCAAGGCAGCATTGCCTACCTCTCCGGGCATGGGCCCCTGAGGACGGACGGCACCCTGATCGTGGGCCGGGTCGGGGAAGACACGGACTTGGAGGGTGGTTACGATGCGGCCCGGCAGACCGGACTGGCCCTTCTTTCAACCCTCCGGGCCTCCCTGGGCAGCCTTGATCGGGTCAAACGGGTGGTCAAGACGCTTGGATTCGTAAATTCCGCGAATGACTTCGTGGACCAGCCCAAGGTCATCAACGGTTGCAGTGAGTTGTTTGCCGAGCTGTTCGGACCTGAGATCGGGGTGGGGGCCCGGGGTGCCCTTCCTTCCAACACCCTTCCGGGAGGCATTGCGGTGGAGATTGAAATGATCGTGGAGATCTCTCCGGAATGAAGCCGCTCTCCGGACTGGAGGTCGCCAACCTTGAGAGCGTGCCTTCTCCCTCCCTGCTGGTGTGGCCCGGGCGGGTGCAGTCCAATATCGAACGCATGATCGAGCTGTGCGGAGGACCGGAACGGCTCCGTCCGCACGTCAAGACGCATAAGATGGATGCGGTGGTGCGCCTGCAGTTGGCAGCGGGAATCGAGAAGTTCAAGGCCTCCACCATCGCGGAGGTGGAGATGTGTCTCGCGGCGGGGGCCCGGGATGTGCTCCTGGCCTACCCCGTGGTGGGCCCCGGTCAGGACCGCCTGCTGCGGTTGGCCTTGGCGTATCCCCACGTGCGCCTCGCCTTTTTGGTGGACAGCGCGGAGGTGCTGTCGGGGATGATCGCACCCTGCCTCGCCGCCGGGGTGGAGTTGGCGGCATTCGTTGACTTTGATTGCGGGATGGCACGCACGGGAATCTGTTCGGTTGATGATGCGATCTCGCTGGTGGAGGCCATTACCGCTGCCAACGGCATCCACTTCGCCGGGGTGCATGCCTACGATGGTCATGTGCGTGCGCCCGGGGTGACCGACCGACGGGAAAGCTGGTCGGGGGCGATGGAGTCTGTCCAGGCTCTGCTCGATGCTCTTGCCGTGGCGGGGCACTCCGTTCCGGCGGTGGTGGGCGGCGGCTCGCCGACCTTTGGATTCCACGCCGGCGAGCGTGGTTGGCAATGCAGCCCGGGCACCGCACTCTTCTGGGATCACGGTTACGGCACGGCGTATCCGGATTTACCCTTCGAGAATGCGGCGGTGGTCCTCACCCGCATCGTGAGCAAGCCCGGAATGAATCGCCTTTGCCTCGACCTGGGGCACAAGGCCATCGCCTCGGAGGGACCTCTCGAAAAGCGTGTCCACTTGCCCGGCCTTGAGGATGCGCGGGCCATCGGCCACAGTGAGGAACATCTCGTGGTGGAGGTTGAAGCGCCCGAGCGCCATGCCGTGGGGGAGGCTTATCTGGGAGTGCCCCATCACATCTGCCCCACCGTGGCACTTTACCAGGAAGCATTCCTGATTCGCGATGGCGCGATCACAGGGGAGAGTTGGGAGGTGACGGCTCGCAACCGGCGGCTGACAATCTGAGCGCCACGACCATGAAACTGGTTTTCGATGCCCATCTCGATCTGTCCCTCGGCGCGATCGATTATAATCGCGACCTTCGCAGGGAGCTGGACGAGATCCGGGGGGAAGAAGCGGACCTGGATGACCTGGGGGGACGGGGCCGGGGTGCGGTGTGCTTCCCGGAGATGCGACGGGGGGGGGTCGGCCTGTGCGTGGCCACGCTGCTGGCCGGCTGCATGAAACCGGGCGCGGTGGCCTCAGGGTGGAATGCGCCCGAAATCGCCTGGAGCCAGACGCAGGGACAACTGGCCTGGTATCGTGCCATGGAGGAAGCGGGGGAGTTGGAGCAGATCGTTGATCAGGCCTCTCTGGAACGGGTGCTGGACCGGTGGGAGGAAGGCGTTTCAGAGGGCGCTATTGGTTATGTCCTCAGTCTGGAAGGAGCCGATTCGATCCGCACGCCAGGGCATCTCGAGCAGTCTTGGGAGCAGGGCCTGCGGGCCCTCGGTCCCGCCCACTACGGAGTGGGCCGCTATGCGCTGGGCCACGACCAGGACGGTCCGCTCTCAGAACTGGGGGGCGAGTTGATCCGCGAGATGGACCGGCTCGGAATGATCCTCGATGCCACACACCTTTGTGACCGGACATTCCACGAGGTGCTCGATCTCTACGACGGGCCGGTGTGGGCCAGTCACTCGAACTGTCGTGCCCTCGTCGATGACCCGCGGCAAATCTCGGACGAACAGCTCAAACGTCTGATCGAACGGGGAGCGGTAATCGGAGGAGCCCTCGACGCCTGGATGATGGTGCCGGGCTGGCGCAGGGGAATTACCACCCCCCGAGGGGCCGGACTGAATCTTGAGCACCTGCTCGATCATACCGATCACATCTGTCAGCTGGCGGGAAATGCCGATCATGTGGGGATTGGTTCGGATCTTGACGGTGGATTCGGGGTCGAACAGGTACCCCAGGATGTCCAGTCCATTGCCGCTCTGCAGCGGGTGGGAGAATTGCTTGAGGAGCGGGGCTACTCGACGGAAGACGTCGACAAGGTTCTCCACGGCAACTTTATTCGCTTCCTGCGGAAACACCTCCCAAGTCAAACACCCCTGCCGTGATCAAAACTGATATTCTCAGGCAGATTTCCAGGAGCACATCGACTACATGCTCTTCAGGATTCCGATGGGCCCGCTTCCGGCTGACAGGGGAAGCGGCGGCCTTGACAGCCTGGCTGTGTTCGGATGATTGCTCCTTCAGCACGGGCGGGATTTTCGATCTCTCCGAGGGCCGGGCGACCTGCTGAATCGTGTGTCGGGGAAGTGCTCCACTTGTCGAGCCTCCGACGGCTCCACGCTTTCAGTTCACCACGTTGCGCAGGGATTCACCGCGGATGGCGCGCAGGCACTCCCGTGCGGCCTTGGAGCGGAACTCCTCGCCGCCCTCCTCGCAGTAAAAGGCGGCATGCGGATTAAGAAAGAGCCGGTCATGGGCGGGGTGAGCGGGATCGCGCCAGGCCCTGAGGACCGGCGAATCTTCCCCGGGCGGTTCCTGCTCCAGAACGTCAATACCGGCACCCCGGAGATGGCCCGCGGCAAGGGAATCCACCACGGCCGTGGTGTCGACCACCCCGCCCCGGGCGGTGTTGACCAGGAAGCTGCCCGGCTGCATGGCGGCCAGTTCGTCTTCCCCGACGATGTTTGCCGTTTCCCGGGTAAGAGGACAGTGCAGGCTCACGATGTAGGATCTGGTCAGTAACTCCTCCAGACGGTCCACCCGCCGGATGCCGAGCGCCTTGTCCAGGCCGTCGGGGACGTAGGGATCGTAGAAAATCACCTCAAGGCCGAAGGTTCTGGCACGGAGGGCCACCGCGGAGCCGATCCGGCCGCAGCCGATGATGCCCAGCACCCGCCCGCGCAGACGAGGGATGGGCTTGGCCTGCTCCACGCTCCATTCGCCCAATCCGCGACGCAACCGGCTGTGCAGGAAGTGGGTGCCTCGGGCGAGGGAGATCATCATGCCCAGCGCCGAGTCGGCCACCTCTTCCGTTCCGTAATCCGGTACATTGCAGACGGGAATCCCGCGTTCGCGTGCGGTCACACAGTCGATGTTGTCGTATCCTACACCCCCTCGCACGATGGCCTTGCAGTTCTGCAGGCGCTCAAGGGTTGCTCGCGTGATGGAGAGGTAGTGATAGCAGATGATTGCGTCGGCGTCTTCGGTCTGGCCTACCAGTTCCTCCTCGCTCATGGCCTCCAGGGCCACGATCTCTGCTTCGTCACCGATCACTCCTCGCTCGAAAACAAGTGGCTCGGCGATGAAGTCCGTGATAATGATTTTAGGGATGCTCATGGCGGATGGGCTGAATCTGTGGTCTCGGCAGTAAGGCACCGGGATTGAGTGCGCGGTCAGCTGATGGTCGAAGTTGCAGCTTCCATCCCGTCCAGCCAGAACCGGGAGAGCGAGGGGAGCTGACTGGTATTCATACGATGGTGAGAGGCTCAGCAATGTCTGCCTTTGCGTCAACTCCTCCCGCCGGACTGCCCCGGTGTTTCATGATGAAGCATGAAACGGTCGATTCGCCGGATGAGATGGTCTGATTTTGCTGGCACGTGCCCCGGAGGGGCGCATCCTTGCAAATTCAGATGCGGGGTTCCCTCCAACTTGGAGTTTTTGGATTCTTCTGGCCGTTCCTGGCAACGGCCGGAGACCACTGGGCACTGCGACCGGTTGTGCGGGTGGAGGTGCCGGAACATGCCTCAATCGATCCGGTTTCCTGGTTTGTCGGGCAGCGAACCAGGGAGGCGGGCCTGCGGAGTGCGCCGCCAGCCGCGCGTCGTGATTGGCTGCGCAGGCTCTACTACAATCTGAGCGGTCTTCCTCCCGGTCACGAACGACTCGCTGAACTCATCGCTTCCCCCAAGGACGATCAGACCCTGGCGACCGAAGTGGTGGATGAGTTGCTCGCCTCGCCGCACTATGGCGAGCGATGGGCTCGTCTCTGGCTCGATGTGGCACGGTATTCCGACACCAAGGGGTATGCCTATGCGGGGGAGGAGTTCGATTTCCCCCACGCCTGGGTTTATCGCGACTGGATCGTGAAAGCCTTCAACGGGGACCTGCCGTACGATCAGTTCATCCAGCGGCAGCTCGCTGCCGATCTTCTGCTCGCGGAGGGGCATTGCGACCGCAGTGACCTTGCCGCGATGGGATTTCTTACCCTGGGGCGCCGGTTTCTCGGGGTGGAGCCTGATATCATTGACGACCGCATCGATGTGGTGACCCGGGGAGTGCTTGCCCTGACGGTGACCTGCGCCCGCTGTCACGATCACAAGTTTGATCCGATCCCCACGGCGGATTATTACGCGCTCTACGGGGTCTTTAAAAGTTCGCGGGAGGACCTGCAGGCTCTTGATCAGGAGGTTGCTGAGAAGCACATCGAGTTGGGAAAGAAGAGGGAAGTCCTTGCCGCGGAGTTTGAAAAGCGGGCGACGGAGATGGAGGGTCGTTTTCTACAGCGGGCCGCAGAATACATGGTGGCGGCGCTTGATATTGCCAAGGTGCCGCCTCCGGACTTCGCGGAGATCATTGAAGGGGACGACCTGATCCCGGCCCAGATCCGGCGGTGGCACGAGTTTCTTTCACAGGAGAAGCGACGCAGTGATCCGGTATTCGGTGCCTGGGTGGCCCTTGCGCGAACGAAGACTCCTGATCTTTCGATCGCGAATCCACTCGTTGCGGAAGTGCTGGGAGGTCCGGCAGTCAATCTGCCTGAGGTTGCCCGACACTACCAGGATCTCCTGTGGCGGAGTGTGAATGAAGAGAAGCAGAATGAGGCAGCTGCCTGGCGGGAATTGCGGGAGGTTGTCCGGGGACCGGGATCGCCCATTCGTATTCCCCGCGAATACGTTCATGATGTGGAGTGGCTCTTTGACGATGAAAATAAGGGCCCCCTCAAGAAGGCGCAGGCTGCCCTTGATCGCGAAGTCATTAATCTGCGGGAGAAGGCGCCCCATGCCCTGACTCTGATCGACCGGCCGGTTGCGGGGAATGTGCGCGTCTTCGAGCGTGGACAATACCCCAATCAACTGGAGGAGGTTGCGCGCGGTTCACTTGGGATTCTACACGGCGGGAAGCGACCGCGTTACCGCGGGGGATCGGGGCGGCTGGCCCTGGCCCGGGAAATCACGGCCCGGGAAAATCCGCTTACTGCCAGGGTGATCGTGAATCGGATCTGGCGGGGACACTTCGGAGAGGGGCTGGTGCGGACCGACAGCGACTTCGGGACCCGTAGCGAGAGGCCGACCCATCCCGGCCTGCTCGATTTTCTTGCTTCGGAACTGATGGGGCACAACTGGTCGTTGAAGCATATCCAGCGCCTGATAGCCGCCTCGGCGCTTTGTCGGATTCGTGCGGACAATCCTCCTGGCGCGGATTTTGAGAATCGCCTGCTCTCGGTGTATCCCCGCCGCCGACTGGATTTTGAAGCAATGCGCGACTCCATGCTGGCGGCTTCGGGGGAACTTGACGTGCGGGTCGGGGGAGCGCCCGGGGAACTCTTCGGAATCAGCGCCTCCGTGCGGCGGAGCCTCTATGGGCGCATTGACCGGCAGTATCTGCCCTCGGCCCTGCGCGTCTTTGACTTTGCCAATCCTGAACTGCATTCGCCACGCCGTTACCGCACCAATGTTCCGCAGCAGGCCCTTTTTCTCATGAATGCGCCCTTTACCGTTGCCCGGGCCCGGGCTCTGGCCCGGCGGGTGGCCGGAGAGAATCCCGGCAGCGATGAGGCTGAAAGGATTGCTCGCACGTTTCTACACGTTCTGGCACGGCGACCCACTTTGGAGGAGTCGCGGAGTGTCCGGGAGTTTCTCCTCTCCGGGGTGGACGGTGAGGAGCGCATCCCGGTTGCAGAGGTAGCGGCTTGGAGCTATGGCTACGGAAAACTTGAGGAGAACGGGGAGAGCGTTTCCACCTTTCATCCGCTTCCGCACTTCAATGGCAAGGCCTGGGGAGGAGGAGCGAAATGGCCGGATGGTGCCCTGGGCTGGGTTCGGCTCACCGCGATTGGCGGTCACGCCGGAAACAAGGTGGAGCACGGAGCTGTGCGACGGTGGACCTCGCCTATTGAGGGAACAATCAGGATTACGGGCACGATCAGGAAGATCGAAGATTGCGGAGACGGGCTGCGAGGGTGGGTGTGCAGTAATCGCCAGGGGATTATGGAAGCCTGGCAGGTCGAATTCGGAACTGCCCAGCCAGCCGGTCTCGCCGAGGTTGAAGTGAAAGTCGGAGAGGTCCTCGATTTCGTGATCGATTGCGGCTCTGCCAACAATTTCTCCTGTGATGGATTTGAGTGGTCGCCGCGACTCGAACTCATCGGAGGAAAGCAAGTGTGGGATGCCGGGGCACACTTTGCCGGGAAGCGGAGCGGGGATTCCTCCCTCAGTCCCTGGGAGCGCCTGGCCCAGGCCCTCCTGATCTCCAACGAGGCCATGTTTCTGGACTAATCAGGATGAATTCTCCAATGAACAGCACGGGCCAGCACGTCCTCGACCGTCGTCACTTTCTACGACGTTGCGGAATGGGTCTTGGTGCCCTGGGACTTGGGGAGGTGCTTTCTGCGGAAGGGGCGGCCAGCCAGTCGCACTTTCCCGGAACGGCGAAGCGGGTCATCCACTTTTTCCTCAATGGAGGGCCATCCCACGTGGACACGTTTGATCCCAAGCCCGCCCTGCAAACTCATGCGGGCAGAGAACTTCCCCGGGGCAAGTTTCGCACCGAACGCAAGACGGGGGCCGCGTTCCCTTCGCCTTTTGAGTTCAAGGCTCATGGGCAGAGTGGGATCGAGGTGAGCAGCATATTTCCAGGGGTCGCGGAACACGTGGACGAGATTGCGGTCATCCGCTCCATGAAGGCGAAACTGCCCAACCACGAGCCGTCCCTCATGCTGATGAATTGCGGGGATGCCATCCTCAGTCGTCCCAGCGTGGGATCGTGGGTGACCTACGGACTGGGAACGGAGAATGCCAACCTGCCGTCCTTCATCGCGATGTCTCCCGGGGGCTATCCGATCAAGGGTGCACAGAACTGGCAGGCCGGCTTTCTTCCCGGAACCTTCCAGGGGACCTTTATCGACAGTAAACATGAGCAGGTCGAGCAGCTCATCGAACATATCCACAACAGCGGCCAGTCGCTTGGAGGACAGCGCGCACAGCTTGATTTTCTCCAGGGCCTCAACCGGGGTCACCTTGCGGCGAGGGGTGGGAGGGACGATCAACTGCGCGCCCGGATCCAGAGCTTTGAGCTGGCCTATCGCATGCAGATGGATGCTACGGATGCCTTCGATCTCGATCGGGAGCCGGCCTACCTCCGGGATCTCTACGGGCGGGGGATACACGGGCGACAGACGCTTATCGCGCGCCGTCTTCTCGAGCGTGGGGTGCGCTACGTGCAACTCTGGCATGGGGCGGGGCAGCCCTGGGACAACCATGACAAGATCGAGGAGAATCATCGCAAGCTGGCGGGAGAGCTGGACCACCCGGTGGGGGCGCTGCTGACGGATCTCAAGCAGCGAGGCATGCTGGAGGATACTCTCGTGATCTTCGGGGGGGAATTTGGACGAACCCCGACGGTGGAACTGAACGGGGCGGGCAAGTCCAGGCTGGGTCGCGATCACAATCCTTATGGCTTCACGGTCTGGATGGCGGGGGGCGGAGTGAAGGGAGGCACGGTCTACGGAGCGACCGATGAGTTCGGCTTTGAAGCGGTCGAAAACGTGGTCGAGGCCCACGATCTTCATGCCACGATTCTGCACCTCCTCGGATTCGATCATGAGAAGTTCACCTACCGCTATGCTGGTCGGGACTTCCGTCTGACTGATGTGGCGGGAGAGGTGATCCGGGAAGTGGTGCTGTAGAAGGCAGTCGTTCCTGGCGGGGAGAGGCGCTATTCAGGCAACTTCAGGTAGCGCCGGTATGCGCCCTCGGGGTCGAACTGCTCCCGCTTGTCGTGTTCGTGGATCTGGATTCCGAATCGCAGGCGGAATTCCTCGCCCGGTTCCACCACGACCTTCTTGTCCCGGTTGCCGTCCCTGTCCACCGGAAGCGGATTGGCTACCAGCACACCGTAGTCGCGGCTGTGGGACCAGACGGGCGGGTTGCCTGGTCCGCTCATGAGCTGAATCCCGGCGCTCTTGTCGCCGAGGGGTCCATAGTAATCCCACCATCGGTCAACCTTGCCCCAGGTCCCCTTTTCGTCCCGGCCTCCGCCGGCACTCAGGATGGAGCCCTTGTTCTTCACCATGATGGGTGTGGCCACCCGCATGGCGAGGCCCATCTCTTCCCGCACACCCAGCCAGAACGGCTTCGGGCCATGGAGCCTTGAATCCATCGAAATCAGGAAGCCGTCCCTGTTCTTCGAGATCCGGTAACTGGCGGTCTCGCGGCACATCTCGCGACCGCCGGGCGCCAGGTAGCGATTTTCCACTGTCCAGTTCGCCTGTTGTCCCGCTTCGGGTTCCCCCGCAAACTTTTCCTGGATCACGATTCCCTCGCTGTTGTGCCAGAAGCTCACCCCCTCAAAGTTGGCGAAGCCAAGGGCGATCCCCGGATGCATGGCCCCGTGATCGGTCGGATCAACTCCCTTCCGGGGAGGAAAGTTGCGGGTGACCTGGATACCGCCCGGCGTCTTCACATGGGCGAAAAAGGGGCGTTTTGTGTCGGGATGGCGGTAGTAGTAGGAAGCGATTTCGGTTCCGTCGAAGTGGATGGCGAGGCGCATTTCGTCGCAAGCAAGAGAAAAGCCCTTGTCCGCATTGCCCCACTGCTTCCCCGCAAGGGGGGAGGCTTTGCCGGTTGGGGCCGCCTCGGTCTCTGCTGGTGGGGGCGGGGTCGTCTGGGTGGATCCGTTCTCCTTCGGGATGAGCAGATAGGCGGTGAGATCCGCCACATCCTGAGGGGTCAGCATTTGTGCGAAGACGGGCGGCATGGCGGAGGTGGGGATGGTTTCCCGACTGGTGATATCGTTGGTGGCCACCACCCTGGTCGAGCTGTCCATCAGGGCCAGAGTCACGGCCCGGGCGGTTTCCTTGATGACGATGCCGGGAATGTGCTCCCCGCTTCTGGTTTTCACGACATGCAGGACAAAGCCCTCCGTTATGGCGGCACTCGGCTCAAGGATGGAGCGCACGATGAATTCAGCCGTGGCCCGCGTTGCAATGCCGTGCAGGTCGGGCGCAAAAACATTACCTATGCCTTCCAGTTTGTGACACCTTGCACAGTCCGCTCCACTCCTGCTCAGGAAGAGCGCGCGTCCGCGCTCTGCATTGGCCTTCGCTATCAGTGGAAGAACCGCTTTGACGGTCGAAGGTTGCTGCGGAGGGGCCAGGATCTGCGGCATGGGGATGACGAGGTAGTTTGATTTTCGCCCTTCCACGCCTTCCCTGTTCGGTCCGAAGAGCACCTCCCCCGCGGGGAACTCCGCCTTGAATAGTCGGTGGGAGGCGTCATCAGTCGAGAGGACAAGCTTGGTCGGAGCCCACTTCCCTCGCGCCCAGGCGGGCAGTTGGCCGCCCCGCATGTCGTCGGCGAGAAAGACGGTGGAGGGATAGCGCAGGTTGATCTTGAGAAAGGAGCCGTGCTCGTGATCAGCATCGTTGTTGGCAGCCCGGATAAAGGTGAGCCCTTCCAGTTCGGACGGGAGGTCCTTGATGCGGTATCGGCGGTCGGTATAGGCGTGCGTTCCCAGAGTCAGGTAGGCTTCCTCATAGTGCGCGCGCTCCCGGCTTTGAATGTTCGAGACCACCGAGACCGGCCGGGGGCCGGGAGAGCGACCAGCCTCCGTTGCATTCTCAGGGTCAGCCCCCCGTTCCAGACTGCTCCCGCGAATTTCCGTCTGGGCCTTCCCTCCCAGTCGCACTTTCGCAAGGGCAGCAGTATCCCGATCAGAGTCGGTCAGCATGGCCCGGATCTCCGGGTCCGCCAGGGTATCCTCCTCCAGCAGCGAGAGCAGGGCCGCTCTCCGTACGGCGGGTCGCGGGTCGGAGAGTAACCTCCGGCGTTCTCCGTTCGGCATGAGTTCCCTCAGGGCACCCCAGGCGGAGTAGAACACCACCCGGTCCTTCTCGTGGGCGATCAACCGGAGCAGGTCCTCATTCCAGCGCGTCTCTCCGACCTGCCACATGGCAAGAACCGTCTCATGCCTGCGGCGGGCGTCTTTTGATTCCAACTGTGAGCGGGCGAGATCGGGCAGTTCGTTTCCACCCCGGGTCCTGACGCGGTGAGCGAGCAGGCGCATGACCTGTGTTGTGCCCTGCGAGGAGGGATCGAGCATCCTCCGGAGGAGAGTGGCATCCTGTGCCGCTCCCGGATTCCGGCGCCCCATCGTCCAGACCTTCCAGGTCTCCAGCCGTTTTGTCCCGGGAAGGACCCGGATCACGTAGTCCCGATCGTCGATCTCTCTCGCGAGAACTTCCATCTGTGCATTTGTCCGCCATGCAGGGACGTGGCTTCCCAGATCCCGGAACAGTTCACCCGGGGTCCACCTGACCATCGGTTTGCGGCGGTGTGGACTTTGCGCCGCACTCGGATCGGGAGGGGCTGCCTTGGGCCAGATTCGGTAGATTCGCCCTTCGTTGACCTGTCGTCCGTTTTCCTCCTTCAACCCGTATTGGCGGCCCCAGCTCGCGATGTAGACGGCGCCGTCCGGCCCCAGTTCGAGATCCACCGGATCGAAGCGGCGTCCCCCGCTCTGCCCCATGGTCCTTCCTCCTCCGGCGTGGGCAAAGATCTTGAGTTTCTCGCTATCCGATCGCATCCAGGCCCCGACCCACCTGGGTCGATAGAGATAGACCTCACGACGCAACCAGTCGTTGATGAGAAAAATGTCGCGATATTTCTCAGGATAGGACTCCAGTCCGCAGTAGATCACCCCGGTTCCCGAACCCTCAAAGAGGGGACCGGCGGAAGGGGCGGTGGGGAGGTGCTGGTCGCCCTGCCAGTCGTAGGCCCACATGTGGCCCCAGCCAAAGTGAGCCCCGAAGAAGGGCGAAAAGATCTTGTCGCCGAGGGTTTGATCGTTGTCGGTTCCCAGCCAGTTGAATTCGTCATCAAAGCAGATGTCCCAGGGATTACGGAATCCCCGGGAGACGATCTCGAGATTGGAGCCATCCGGGTCGCAACGCAGGATCCCCCCGCTGAGGCCCCAGTCGTCGGCGGGGTCATGGTAATTCTTCTGGTAATGGCCCTTTTTATAGGTGATCGGCGCGGGGAAGTCGGGCAGTCCGGGGGCCTTGACTCCCCAGAGGTCACGGAAGGGCTGGGGAGCCACGCGGTGGGGTGGCTGGGTGAAACCCTTCGAATTGCCCTTCGACATGTAGAGCTTGCCGTCAGGGCCGAAGTTCAATCCATGAAGCCCGTGCTCAAGATTGCCGAGATCAGTGTAGAGGCGGACATACTCGTCTGCTTCGTCGTCGCCGTCGAGATCACGTGCGATGGTGAGTTCCGGGGCATTTGCGACATACAGGTCGCCTCCCCGCCACGCGAGTCCCTGGATGGAGTTGAACCCGGAGGCATACTCCTTCCGCGAGTCGGCAGTCCCATTCCCATCTTCATCGATCAGAATCCACACCGAGTCACCAGGCGTCCCGGGGGTCGGTTTGCGGTATTGCGGACCCATTCCCACGCAGAGCCGGCCCTTCCCATCAAAGGCGAGAGCGCAGGGATTGCGGACCAGCGGGTCCCTGGCGAAAAGCGAGACTTCGAGGTCAGCGGGAACAATCGGGAAGTCGTCATCTGCCAGCAATGGGCCGGCGACCGGGAGGCAGAGGGCGAGAAAGGCGACACGGATACCCGTGCTTGCCGTGGGCAGCAATGGCGTAATCCCCTGGGTCGAAGTGGGTTGCCCCGATCTGAAGGTTGAGGTCATGCACCGCGTGGGCTTGGATGAAGTAATCTCCGACCAGTTCCTGGGCTTTCCTGCTTTTTGGCAGTAATGCCATTCAGAGATCCGTCTGTTCACCATGCCAGTTTTCCGGGGAGGTATTCCTCGATCAGATCCTCGTAGAAGGGCCGCAGGGCGGCGACATCCACCCGCTGGCTGCTCTTGGTGTAGAGGTCGTAGGGATTGAAGGCCTTGACCCAGGCGAACATCTCGCGGTCATGGTCGTTCATGAGACAGGCATACTCTCCCTCCCGGTGGATCGGGTAACAGGAGTGATAGCGGATCATGTAGAGGGCGGGCTCGGGCAGGCGGTCCTTGACCACATGGTAGAGATACTCGTCGTGTCCCCACGACATGGTCACCTGGTTGAGTCCACATCCTTCCTCGTAGAGGCCGAGCGGGGTAGCGTATTCCGGTCGGGTAGAGTCCGGGTTGTCGGAGAAGAACTCGTGATAGACGATTTTCTCGGAGAACCTGCAGCCGAGGGGAAAGGTGTCGCCCACGACTGCCCACTGAGGTTCACCAAAGAGGCAGAGGATTTTGCCCAGATCGTGAATGAGACCGGTCAGGATAAACCAGTGGGGATGACCGTCGCGTCTGATGGCCTCGGCGGTCTGCAGGAGGTGCTCAATCTGGGGCAGGTCAATGTCCGGGTCGCTGTCGTCCACGAGGGTATTGAGATACTCCAGGGCTTCCCACACCGTCATCCTGCGTTTGTTGAGGGGAAGATATTCGGCACGTTTCTCCTGGACGAATTCCATCGTCTGGTGGTGGTGGTTCAGTCGATAGAACTCACGGACACTTGATCGGGCCTCGCTTTCGTAGTCACGGAATTTGCGATCGCCCCCGCCCTCCTTCGGATAGCGTCGCAGCAGGTCATCCTCCCATTCGTCAAGGTCCTGCAGGGGGGTGGCTTGGGGGTTGTCCGGGGTCACCATGAGTTCGATGGGTCTAGACCAGACTTTCCATTTTGACGAGAATTCGCTGCCAAGGGCCTGTTTTTCATGTGGACCGGCGAAAACTTGAAAACCGCAGGGCAGGTTTTCCGGTGGAGGCAACAAGGAGCCCCGCTCCGTTGCCTCGTCAAGGTCGACGTCCGTCGGGTCGACGATCAGGTCCACGCCTTCCAATGAGCCGAGTTCCGCGATTTCCTTCGGGGAAAACGCAGCTTGTGCGGCGGCACGTCGGCCAACG